>DASQVU010000326.1:0-2120 GCA_035640615.1 Pseudonocardiaceae bacterium | reverse complement strand
TAGCACCCAGCAGCCCATACGGCAGAAGCAAGCTCGCCGCCGACCAAGCAGCCGCCGACCTCGCTAGCGCCGGAGCGATCGGAGCCATCAGCCTGCGCGCCTTCACCGTGGCCGGAGCCCTCCCCGGACACCCCGACCGGGACACGACCCGGCTCGTACCCCAACTCCTCGCCGTCCAACAAGGCCGCGCGCACGAACTAGTCATCAATGGCGACGGCACCGCGGTCCGTGACTTCCTGCACGTCGCCGACATGGCTACCGCCTTCGCCCTCGCCCTGTGCGCGTGCCAGGTTGGCACGTGGCACGCCTACAACGTCGGCAGCGGCCACCCCAGCACTGTGCACGACGTCACCACCACCGCCGAGACAATCACCGGACGGCCCGTCCCGCGACGGCACACCACCACCGCGCACGAGCCCGCGACACTGCTGGCCGACAGCACCCTCATCCGGACCGAGCTGGCCTGGCAACCGAAAAGATCAACCCTCCCCGAGATCATCGCCTACGCGTGAAGCGCTCTGACCAGCGAGTAATCGCCCACCGCATATTCCATTTACGAATAGAGCTCAATCGACTACGCAGCGTCTACCGTGACGCTCTCACCTACGGTTGCCTTATCAACCATGAGCGCACAGCCCGTCCGCGAGCCGACGCGCCGCACAGATGGCGACGTGCTGGCAAGGCTGACCGCGATCGAACACCGTCTGCACCAAATATCAACCCAGCTAACAGCGCTCGGCGAGTTGCTCACCCAACTCGACGAGATCCACGCCAACCTCACAACGCTCATCGAATCGCTCCAGTCGGCAAGGACGATCACAACGCCGCCCGCGGGCCCATCGTCTGACGGCAAGAACGGCAACACAACAAAGTTTCAGCGCCGATTGTTGATCCTGCGCCCGGCGGGCAGCGATGCCTGACAGCCCAGAGCTAGCCGCCGCCAAGCGGCTGCTGGACGCCGCGAAGGACCGCGGATTCACCTTCGAGCGCATCGCGCTCGGGCAAGACGCACCCCTGCGCGGAATACGGGAAAGCACTAACTGGCTGGACGAAGTCTACGTCGGTGGGCTATCGAGCGGATGTTGCGCAGCGCGCCGACGCCGATACTCCCTCATCGTGCCCGGAGGCCTACCGGTTACTGAACGCATCAGCGGAAACGCGCTAGAGGTGCTGCACACAGTGGTCTTCGACTGGGACCCCAAGCCGGCGACAGGCCGCCGGTTGAGCGCTCCCCGCTTCCGGCTCCCGGCGGCCCCGCGCCGCTAATAGTCCCGGCCACCACCGGTTAACGGCCATTAGTTTCCCCGGCTAAAGGCATCCCGGTGGTGGCTGGGTTCACGAACCCAACAAAATGCAGAGACGGCCGCAATGGGCAAACACAGCAAGCCTCGCCGACACCAAGTGATGCCACCAAGAGGAATGGTGGAAATAGTAGACATCCGTACCGGCCAGAGACATCTGCTCACACCGGATGCCGCCGCCGCTGGGCAGCAGGCCACGAGCCGCCATTACCACGCCCTGTGCGGGACCGAAATCCTGCCCGCAGCACTCGTCGATCCCGGAACGAGCTACTGCTGGCCGTGCCAGTCCACCCCCATCCCCACCCCACGCAGCGGCCAGTGATATCCCACAAAGCAGCCCTGAGCCATTCGGATAATCGTGTCCCGTCCCGTCGCGGTGTCGTTCGATGTGGCACCGGGTCCTAGGGTTTGGGACGGCTGGGACACCCTCAGCGTCCCTCGTCCCAAACCCCTTCAGTAAGCTATTTTCCCAGGTCAGCGGCTGCTTGAACCTGTCCCACCCACCTAAGACCAGCGGGACAGCGGGACGGGTTTCGCGGACCGCCCCTGCGACGTGCGGGCACACGCTGCTTGCCTAGGCTCACGTCCCCTGCCCCTTCAGCGTGATCAGCACGATGGCGGGGATAAACACCCGGGAGCCACACCATAGCGGCCTTACTCGCACTCTGACCGGCTTTGTTGCGTTGTTTGATCGCAGTCGCCCGTGGAGTCGTTTGCTGGTCTGGGTCACACTGCTTGGGCGAGTTCATCGAGGGCAGTCGCGACACGTAGCTGTGGTGGAAAATCGGCGGCGAGTTGGTCGTGGCCACGGCGAATGTT
>DASQVU010000325.1:0-6089 GCA_035640615.1 Pseudonocardiaceae bacterium | reverse complement strand
ATCCGGGCCGTGCTCTGCGGCGAGCAGCCGGCCGGTGCCCGGCTGGACTATCACGCCCTGCACGTTACGGTGGCCGTAGCTGAACGCGGGTCATTCCGCGGTGTTGGCCGGCTCGGCGAAGGGCTTGCGGGATGCGGCAGTGCCGGTGCGCAGGGCGATGCGCCGCACCTTGCCGCCAACCCGGGTGCGTTCCTGGACACGGCGCACCTCGCCGAGTCGCCGGTGCCCACCTAGAGGTTGCCGTCCGGGCCGATGGTGGGGCGGCATCTGGAGTGCCGGCCGGACGGATTCATGGCCAGGCCGGCGAGCAATGGATCAGCCACCCGGCGGGCGCACCATTAGACGACAGTTCCCAGCTGACCAGCCCAACATAAACCGGCCGGCCACTCTGTCTGGCAGGTGGTGAACAGGTGACCGT
This sequence comes from Pseudonocardiaceae bacterium, assembly GCA_035640615.1. Lineage (GTDB taxonomy): Bacteria > Actinomycetota > Actinomycetes > Mycobacteriales > Pseudonocardiaceae. The sequence goes on along the minus strand of DASQVU010000325.1, from coordinate 5,671 downwards.
CCGCGAATCCGGATGCACCACCAGGTCCATCAGGCCACCTTCCCCGGCGACGTAGACGTCATCGAGGTCTGCGCCGACCACGTTGACCGGGGTGCCGGGCTGGTGGATGAGAGGTAGCCCGCCGAGGCGCATCAACTCGGCTCGGCGGCGGGCCGCAAGCCCGCGGCGCGGGCGACGCTGACCGCCTCTAACCGGCTGCGTACGCCCAGCTTGGTGAGGATGCTGCGGACGTGCGTGCGGACCGTACTGGTCGACACCACCGACTCCACCGCGATCTGGCTGACCGGTTTGCCGTCCACCATCCGTAATAACACTTCCCTTTCGCGGTGGCTGAGCACGTCGAGGCGGGCGCTGCAGTCGCGGGCGCGCTGCACGTCATCCCGCAGTTCCCGTAATACCGCACCCAGCTGCTGCGGTGGGTAGAAGGCGTAACCCAGCGGCACGCCGCGCAGTACTTCCAGCAGGTGCTGTAGCGAGCTTTCCTTGGACACCCACGCGGAGGCGCCGGCCCGGGCTGCGGCGACGGCGTGGGTGTTGTCGTGGCTGGCGGTCAGCACCACCAGCTGTGCCGGGGGCCAGGCGGTGCGCAGCTTGCGCAGCAACCCGCTGGTGGCGACGGCGGCCGTTCCCACTTCGGTGGTGATCACGTCGGGACGCTGGGTGCGGACGATGTCCATCAGGCGCGGGTCATCCGGACTGGCGCTGCCCACGACCCACAGATCATCCGCGCTGGACAACCGAACGGTCAGAGCATCGGTCAGCATGGCGTGACTGTCTATGAGGAGAACCCGCAGGAACGTCACGGGATCAACTGTGCCCGGCGGTGTTTCCGGGCGGCAAGACCTGATCTCCGTAACGTTGCCACCCGATCTGGCGGTCACTCCACCCACTTCCCACGAAGCTCGGGGGTCGGGGCGATGACCGCCGCGGATACAGCCACCGATCCGGCAAGTGCCGGCCGCTCCTTAACCGCGCGGCGGGCTGGGCTCGTCCATCGGCCGGTCGAGCTTAGCCAGGCCTTCGGGAAGACATACAGCGCAACAGCGGCGTCGAGCACCCGCAGCAACGGGAAGAAGATCCACAGTGCCAAGAAGCGGAGCTTACGTTCGATCAGTGCCACCAGGCAGGTCAGCGCGAGATCGGCACCCGTCACCGCCAGCAGCAGCACTTGCAGGCTCATATGCCCGGCCACGTCAGCATGCATGGTCGCGACGCCAGGCCAGCTCAGCGCCGCCGGATAAACCGCGGGGACGGCGAGCACGAGCAGCAGCAACGGCAAGAGCACGAAGAACATGCTGCTGGTCAGCAGCTCCAGCAGCAGCACCGTGAGCATCACGCTGAACAGGCTCAACCGCGGCGGATGCCGGCGGACCGTCTGCCACAATCCCAGCCCCCACCGCTTGATCTGGCGGATGTAGTCACGCAGATTGTCGGGGTCCTGGGGCACCGCGACAGCGTCCAGCGTGAATGCCACCCTGCCCAGCCGCTTCTGGTAGACCTCGAACGTCATGTTGAAGTCCTCGATCACCAAGCCAGGCGGGTTCATCTCAATTTTCGGCAACACGGCGGTGCGATACATGCTGGCGAAACCCGGAACAATATGGGTGGCGTTGGTGAACCGCCAGGTCTGGCCGTATTTCAGCAGCCGCTGGGTAATCGCGTAAATGCGCTGCCGATGACATATCAGCACTTTGCCGATGAACGACAAGCCGCGCTCGTATTCCGTTCGCACAGCACCAGCGACCGCAACCACTTGAGGATCATCGAAGAAAGGCAGAGCAGCATCGAAATAACCCGGCTGAATGGTGGTGTCGGCATCCAGCAGCAGTACTGCCTCAAACCGTTCGACCAGCCCGAAGCGCTCGATGGCCTCCTCCAGCGCGCCCGCTTTGCCGACATTGGTGCGGGTGGAGATGACATTGACGCCGGCTTCCCGGGCCAGTTCCACGGTCCGATCGGTGGAGCCATCGGAGACGACGTGAATGTTCTCCCGCGGAACGAGAGCTGCGATCGCCTCGATACTACTTCGGATCACTAGTTCTTCGTTGTGCGCGGGAATCAGCACCGCAACGTCCTGCACGGTCATCGAGGGACTCTTGCCATACCCGCGGTCTCGCAACTTCCTGCGGAGTGTCCTTTTCCGCCAGGTCTCCTCGATCAACCGGACCAGGCCGATGGTCGCCCACACGGCGAAATTGACCCCGAACACGATGATCGCAACCGGCCACCAGGACATCAGCGGGACGTCCCTTCAGTATCGGAAGGAGCCTTCAGCGGCAGGATCCTGCGCAGCGTCGCCCAGCTTCGGTCGTCCTCCGAGCTAATCATCCACAGGTAGACGCCGCGGATCCCGGCGGTCTTGGCCGCCTCGAGCTTGAACGCCATGCTGTCGGCGTTTTCGAACCAGACCTCGTGCTGCCGGCCCTGCTCGTCGGTGTACTTGAACGACGGCGACTGGCTGAGCCGGTCCCACTGCGTGGTGGCGTGGTATTTCTGGGCCCGCCCGTAACACTGGATCCAGGTGACTACCTCAGCCTGATCGCCCACCCAGTCGTAGCCAGACAGCGCAATCCCGAGCACGATCTTGTCCGCGGGCATCTGGGTCTTGGCGTAGGCCAGCGCGTCGCGGACCCACGGCATCGGCGCGACCGATCCCGGCGTTGATCCCGACCAGTGGTAGTCGTAAGCCATGATCCGGACCTCATCAGCTGCCGCGCCGATCGCTGCGTAGTCTTGCCCGACATTGCGAGGGTCGTCGCCGGCGTCGGTGGTCTTGGCGAACACCGCAACGGAGAGGATCTTGCCCTTGGCGTGCAATGCGTCGGCCAGCCGGGTCACGAAGGTGGTGAACACCTGCCGGTCGGTGGCCGGCAGATCCTCGTAGTCGATGTCGATCCCGTCGTAGTTCTCCCGCTGCACCAGCGCGACGATGTCGTTGACGTGCCGGGTCATCGCGGCGGGATCGTGCAGGATGTCCGCGAGTGGTTCATAGGACCACTGGCCGTTGGTCCGGTTTGCGATCGACGGAACCAGCGGCATACCCAACTTGCGTAGCTGCGCTATGCCCGACACGACTTCGCTGGCCCGACCAGGCGGCGCCTGCGGGACGATCTGACCGTTGCGGGCCAGCCCGTAGATCCACGGGGAGACCTCGTTGAACGTCCCGGGGTTGGTGGCCAGGATGTTCGGACCTTCGGTCAGGTTCCAGAACGGCAGGGAGGCCACCGCGAGGGTGCCTGGTTTCTCCCCCGCCCCGAGCATCCGCGGCACCGTGACCAGCAACGCCACCGCGCCCAGGAACAGCGTGAGGAGGAACGCCGAGCCGGTCAGCAAGCGCAACCTTCGCGAGCGCCCCGTGCTGGGGGTAGCCGGGCGCCGCGGCTCGATGCTGATCTTGGTCATGCGCGCCCCGCTGCAGGGACCAGTCTCGGCCGGCTCCGTTCGGCGATCACCGACCGCAGGATGTCGTCCAGCGTGCGCACTGGCTGGAAACCGATCAGCTCCCGGGCGCGGGAGCAGTCCGGCACGCGGCGTTGCAAATCCTCGTATCCGGGGCCGATGCCTTCCTCGTAGGACATCTGGACGATGCCGCTCGCCGAACCGGTCAACTCCAGCACCCGGTGGGCCAGCCCGCGGATGGACACCTGCTCGGAGCTGCCGACGTTGACGGCCGTGCCGTACGCCCCGGAGTGCTCCACCAGCGCGACCAGCGCCGGTACCACGTCGAGCACGTGGCAGAAGCAGCGGATTTGCTCGCCGGTCCCGAACACGGTCAACGGCTCACCGGCCAGAGCTTGGGTGACGAACCGGGGGATCACCATGCCGTAGCGCCCGCTCTGGCGGGGCCCCACGGTGTTGAACAGCCGCACGATCACCGCACGCAGGCCGAGCTCGGTGACGTAGGCCTTGGTGAGGCTTTCATCGACGGCCTTGGCTTCGGAGTACGACCAGCGGTGCAGCAGCGGTGAGCCAATCACCCGGTCGTCGTCCTCCTGCAGCCCGATCTTGGTGTTCTTGCCGTAGATCTCGCTGCTGGACGCGATCAGCACTCGGGCTTGGTGTCGATGAGCTGCCTCCAGGATGTGCTCAGTGCCCTGGATGTTGGTGCGCAGGCTGGCCAGCGTCCGGTCCCGGATGACGAACGAGCCCACCGCCGCGGCGAGGTGAAAGATCGTGTCCACCTGGTAGGCGAGCGCATCGACCAGCTCTTCGTCCAGCACCGAACCCTCGACGTAGCGCAGCCGGGGATGGTCGGCGACCGTCGAGAGGTTGTCCAGCGAGCCGGTGGCCAGATTGTCCAGGACGACGACCTCGTGGCCGGCCGCAAGCAGATGCTCGGTCAGGTGTGAGCCGATGAAGCCGGCACCACCGGTGATCAAGGCTTTCATCAGTTTTCTCCTACCGGGTCGGCCAGCACGGTGCCGGTGTGACTGGCGCGGCTGTGGGCAGCCATCAGCCGGTCGTAGAGGTCGTCGATCCGGCGAGTGACGGATTCGATGCCGTACTGCTCGCGGATGGCGGGCACGCCTTGGCGCGGCCGGCGCCCGCCGGCTATCTCGGCGGCGATCTCCCGGCGCAACCCTTCGACCTCGCCCGGGACCTGGCGGGCGCGGTCGGTCTCGATGCCCTCCAGCGCCGGGCAGGTGGTGTACAGCACGGGTATGCCGTTGGCCAGTGCCTCCAGTACCGACAGCCCGAAGGTCTCCTGCTCCGAGGCGGCGATGAACAGATCCAGCGACGAGAGCATGGCGGCCACGTCGTGGCGCTCCCCGGCGAAGGTCACCAGCTCCGTGACGCCATGGCGGGCCGCTTCGGCCTCCAGATCCGGCCGGATCTGCCCGTCGCCCACGATCAGCAGCCGGTGCGTCTCGTCCAGCAGTGGCGCAGCAGCCCGGATCACCAGATCGAAGCGCTTGATCGGATCCAGCCGGCCCAGCACGCCGATGACATATGCGTCGCGGGGCAGGCTGAACTCGTCGCGGATCTTCTCCCGGGCCGCTGCATCGAAGGCGACCCGGTCGAAGTCCAGCCCGTTGGGGATGGTCTCGATCTTGCGAGCCGGCACGCCCCACTTGGTCAGCCGGTGCGCCACCGCATCGGACACCGCGATGGTGGCGTCCGAGCACAGGTCCGTGGCCAGGTACAGCGCGCGCACTCCGGGGGTCATCCGCCGCCGTTCCAGATGCGTCTCACCGATGGAGTGCTCGGTGGTCACCACCACCGGGGTGCCGGCCAACCGCGCGGCCAATCGGCCGTAGATACACGAGCGGTACAGGTGGGTGTGCACGACGTCGTACCGGCCGGTTCTGATCAGACGGGTCAGTCTTCCTAACGCGGACAGCTCGGTGTTGCGGGTCATGCCTAGATCACGCACCCGCCCGCCATCCGCGACGATCATGTCGGCAACCGGGCCGGGGTTGTAGAGCGTCACGACGTCGGACTGGTGGCGGGTGTGTTGCAGGATCGAGCGCAGCTGCAGCTCCGCTCCTCCCACGCCGAGCCCGGTGATCACGTGAAGAACTTTCACTTTCTTCCTCCCAGAGACTGCCCGGTCGCGGTACACAGGGTGCGAACCAAGATCACCGCGTCCATCCACGGTGACCAGTGCTCGATGTAGAAGTTGTCCAAGCGGCTACGCTCGGTGATGCAGGTGTCTCCGTGCAGCCCGCTG
>DASQVU010000324.1:0-3811 GCA_035640615.1 Pseudonocardiaceae bacterium | reverse complement strand
AATGAGTGATGCGGGCAGGCCTGCTGGGCAGTGTCCAATGCGACACCGGCCAATGCACCGTCACCGCGCAGATACGCGGTCAGCGCCAGCAGCGCCGCCGGTTCCGCTCGCTCTGGTGCGGGAGTGGCACGCACGAGAGCCCGCCAGAGGCGCTCGGCGGCGACCGCGCCTGAACCCAAACACCACGGCAGGCACGCGTTCCTAACCCGGTGGTCGCAGAGCGCAGCAGCCACCTCAGCGAGGAGGCGGTCGCTCAAGACCACGTCCCCTGCGACCGCTGCTTGGTGCAATTGTCGCAATTGCGCGATCCGCTGTTTCACCAGCCGAGCGCTCATCGGGTGCTCAGCATCGGCCACGTCCAGCAGCGCGGCGCGACGTTGCAACGCCACGGGATCGTCTGCGGTCAGCAGCTCGGTCATCTCCTCGCGGCTAGCAAAAGTCACTGCACCGGCCGCAACTGTCGCGGCCGCCAATGGGCTCGTCGCTGGATCGGCCACGGTCCCGGTACGCACGGCATCGTCATAACAGCGCCACGATGCGCCAGCCTTCGTCTCGGTGGTCCACGCTGCAAGCATCACTGCAAGTCCCGCACCGGCCAGTACCTCACTGAGTGCATGCACTAGCGCCCGGTGCGGGAGGTCGTCATCGGCGCCGGCAGCACCCCCGACCACGACCAGCGCGACACCGGTGGGCTGCGCTCTGGCGATGGGTAGCAGCAGCTGCTCGGCCAGTCGTGGCGCCAGGTCAGGCGCGACCAGATCGGCACGCAGCGTCAGCCCGAGATTTCTGCCATGCAAGGTCAGGACCACCACGGAATCGTGGGGATGGAACCCAAGCAGATGGGGAACGGCGGCGATCAGCTCGGACGGGTCGGATAGCCGGATGCTGCCGGCAGTAGGTGCGCTCATGCCGCTGAACAGTCCTCCTGCGGCACCGGGTGGTACAGCCACGAGGTCGCCGGCTGTGGACTGCAGGGGCAATGTGGACTACTTCGCCATCAGGGCCCTCGCTGGGAGCGGAATGTCGGGGCAGGACGCTATGGTGCCCCGCCGCGGTGCCCCTCGACCGTCACCCGTGGCCGTCGGCAGGCATAGGTCACCGCCGGAGGCAGATTCCACCAGATCGTGCGTGTGGTGAGCACCTCGTCGAAAATCTCGCCGAGCAACGTACGGAACTGCCGTGCCCGACTCATCGAGAGTGCGTGTACGTACGCGAAGGTCGTGAAGCATCCCCGGGGTGCCATCGACCGTGCCGTCGCCTCAACGATCGCACGCTGCCTCTCGGGATCGATCAGCGACCAAGGCAGCCCGCTGACGACGACATCTACCGCCGGAAGCTGGTGCACGGCGAACAACCGCTCCAATTCGACGGCGTCGCCCACCAGCACTTCGACACCTGGATGCTCGGCGCCCAAGTAGTTGGCCAGTACCGGATCGATCTCGACCGCCACATGGCGCCCCCGGCCACCGAGCCGGCACTCGATTGCGGTCGTCACGGACCCGGTGCCTGGCCCGAGTTCGATCACTACCGGATCACCGACGCGAGGCACCACGGCAGCCAGCCGAGCCGCCAGCTGGGACGAGCATGGCGCCACTGCACCTACCGTCGCCGGGCTGCGCACGACAGCAGCGAGGAGCGCGACGACATGTCGCGACGGCAGCCGCATGGTGCCAGATCCTGCCGCCGGACCGCCGCATTGTGAAATCGATCTTCATTTAGGTCGGCCGAACTAAGCGGTCGATGTGTATCGCCGAAGTTCGCATGCATCAGCCCGGGATGATTAAGCCCGCACGTTGCGTTATATCGGTCGTGGATACCGAGCTGTACCGAGTCGAGGAGCGACCTAGCGGGGTGGGCATGGTACTGGTGCATGCCCTGACCGGATTCGTCGACGCGGGCCAAGCTGGGCATCTGGCAGTGGCCCATCTGTTGGCGCACCTGGAGCACCGGGTGGTGGCCACGTTCGACATCGACCAACTGCTGGATTACCGCTCCCGGCGGCCGATGATGACTTTTGAGGAAGACCGGTGGGCGGGTTATGAGCGACCCGAGCTGGTGCTGTACGAAGTCGAAGACTGCGCGGGTACCAGGTTCTTGCTGCTGACCGGCCCGGAGCCGGATCTGCAGTGGGAGCGCTTCGCGGATGCTGTGCTCGAGCTGGTCAACGACTTCGGGATCTCGCTAACTGTGGGTTTGGGCGCGGTGCCGATGGCGGTTCCGCACACCCGGCCGGTCATGGTAACCGCGCATGCCACCCGCCGCGAACTGATCTCCGGCTATCAGCAATGGTTCAACACGGTGCGGGTTCCCGGTCACGCCGGCGCGCTGGTGGAGCTCCGGCTGGGGGAGCTGGGGCATGACGCGATGGGCTTCGTCGTGCATGTGCCGCATTACCTGGCGCGTATGGAGTACCCGGAATCTGCCCGTGGCCTGCTGGAACACCTGGCCCGGAGCAGCGGACTGGACTTGCCCGTGGACGCCCTCCTGCCCGCCGCGCAGCGAGTGCTGGAGGAGGTCAACGAGCGCCTGGCCCGCTCCCCGCAGAGCATGTCGGTGGTGGCCAACCTGGAGCAGCAGTTCGACGCCGTCATGAGCCAGCCGCAGCAGCGCCCGATGCTCTCCGCGGACACCGGGCCGTTGCCCACGGGTGACGAGATCGCCGCGGAGCTCGAGCAGTTCCTGGCTGAGCAGGACGGCTCAGCCGAGCACTGACATTGACGCCGGTCAGCTGCCGGGGAGCTGACCGAGTATCACCGTGACGGTTCGCGTGCCACCCTGCTCGTTCTCCAGCGTCACCGAGACACGCTGCCCGGGATCCAGGTTGGCCAGCACTTGGGTAAGGTCCGCGGCGGAGCGCACCGGATTATTGTTCACCGCGGTGATCACATCGCCAGCCTGCACGCCGGCCGCCGCGGCCGGCCCCCCGGGCAGCACATCCACTACTCCGGTGCCCGCTGGCTCGCCGTTCAGATCTACCACGGTGACTACCCGCACGCCCAATTCGGCGCGGTGGGTATTGACCACGTGGCCGTTATGGGCAACGAGTTGCCCGGCGATGTCGGTGACGAGGTGGCTGGGGATTGCAAAACCGATACCCGGCGCGGCGGAACCGCCGATACCACCCTCCTGCGGCTCGAGCGCCGCCAGCGTGGGGATGCCGATGACCTCACCGGCCAGGTCGACCAGCGCACCGCCGCTGTTACCCGGGTTGATCGCAGCGCTGGTCTGGATGATTTCAGGCAGTGTCGCACCTGGGCTATCCCCGGCGGGCTCCGTGACAGTGCGCCCGGTGGCCGAGACAATGCCGTTGGTGACACTTCCGGTCAGTCCTAGCGGGTTGCCCATGGCCAGCACGATCTGACCAACCTGCAACTTGGTGGAATCGCCAAAGCGCGCCGGATGCAGCGAAGGCGGCGGCTGATCGAGCTTGATGACCGCCAGGTCGTCCGGCGGGTAGGTACCGACCAGCGTAGCCTGGATCGATTTGGGGCTGTTCGCCAGCCGGACCTGGAAATTCGTCGCGTGACCGACGACATGGGCGTTGGTGACGATGTTGCCGTTGGTATCGAAGACGACACCGGAGCCGAGGGCGCGGTCGGTGGTGATCTGCACGACCGACGGCAGCACCTTAGCCACCACGCTGACGTAGGCCTGCTCCAGAGCAGGAGCGTCCGCCGGCAACGGCGCCGGACTGGACGAGCCCTGGACGCCGGTGCTGCTGCTGCCACATCCAGCCAGGGCGATGGCGGTAGCAGTGAGAGCGCTAATCAGCGTCGAACGAGACAGGCTCATCGTTGGCTCCGCGCACGGT
>DASQVU010000323.1:0-4206 GCA_035640615.1 Pseudonocardiaceae bacterium | reverse complement strand
CGACATGCAGACATATGGGGGTGAAAGGGGCCCCTTTCACCCCCATATGTCTGCATGTCGGGGTGGATGCCTGGGCGAGTGCCTCGGTGCCGTCCATCTCCTCGGTATCGGCTGACCAGTCCACGATCGCCTGCTCGAGCTCGAGGGCTGCGGTGACAGCGGCATTCACATCACCGGCGGCCAGCCCGGTGTCGAAGACGCCGTCCAACCGTTGCGCTTCGGACCGCAGTGATGGTGTCGGATTGGCCGTGTCGGCGGCCGGCGGCGCTGCCCCCACTGACTTCCGGGCGGGGCCGCCACCTGCCGCCACCGCGCGCAGCTCGTCGATCGCCACGGTCATACCGGAGGCGAATACCGTGCTCACGGCCTGCCTGCGCAGCGTCAGATTGGCCCGGCCGAGGACGGTAACAGTGTCTGCATCGAAATCGAACACGGCAGCGGTGTGCTCACGGGGCGGCACCCACCTTGTAGACCTCGTACACCGGCACCGTGACGGCCCCGAGGGTCGCCGCCGCGCTGGCAAAGCTCACGCAGCCGCCGCTTGCGAGTTTGCCGGCCAGCACGTCGGGCAGCGGGCTGTTTTCTCACAACCTGAGCGCGTAGGTCGGGCTTCCCGGGGTGGAGAAGACGTAGTCGGCGTCGTCGACCCGGGCTAGTGCACGTTCGCGGGCCAGCACATCGTCTGCGATACGCCAGGAGGCTCAAGCTGGATCCGCAGGTTCCGGAAGTAGCCGACCGTTCGCTGGCAGATTTCATCGGCGTTTCCTGGAATCCGTACGGGCTGTCGAGCAGGACCGATCGGCAGGTGGCTCACCGAGCCGGTCCACAAGGTGACGGTGCACATTCGCCATTGTCGGGGCGGTCGCACCGGAACCCATGATGGCAAGCAGCAGGGGGCGGAATGTCACGAAGCGAGATTAAGTTGCCGCGGTGCTTTTGGTTCGCGAATTCGGCAGCGCAGGGATAGGCAGGGATAACTGTGATGCCACGCGTTAGGCTCACAGGTGGCAAGCCACCGCTGGAGGGGAGAGCCCTGGAAATCCCGCCGCTGACCTGGCACGCCGCCGTGACGACATGGACGTCGGCGCCGGTCGTCGATGCGCTCGCCGCGCTTGCCGTGGTCGGCTACCTGATCGCGGTAGTTCGCCGGACCCGGACGGCGGCGACCGGTTGGCCGCTGCACGCGACGGTGTCATGGCTGGCCGGCGTGGCGGTGCTGTTGCTGTCGATGCACAGCAGTATTGAGGTGTACGGACATGCCCTGCTGTGGGTGCACATGATCCAGCACCTGTTGCTGATCATGGTCGTGCCGATATTGCTTATCTGGGGTCAACCGGTGCGCCTTTTCTGGGGCAAGGCGCCGGGTAGCCGGGTGCTGCGGTGGTTGACCTTTCCCTTGCTGACGATCGGGCTGTACACGGCCGTGCTGGTGGGGACTCATCTGACCGGCTTCCCGGAAGCGATGGCCACCCAACCAGCGGTGCACCACCTCGAGCAGCTGCTCTACGTGGTCAGCGGTTACCTGCTGTTCTGGCCGCTGGCCGGGGCGGAGGCCAGCCCGTGGTCCGTTCCGCACATCGTGCGATTCGCGCTGCTCGCCGTCGCAATGGGAGCCGACACGCTGGTCGGCGTCGCGCTGATGCTCACCGGGCAGCCGCTAGCACCGGGCATGGCGATGATGCGGCCCGGTTGGGGACCCAGCCCACTCGAGGACCAGAACTTGGCCGGCGCGATCATGTGGGTCGGGGGGGACGGCCTGATGATGCTGCTGATGCTCGCCGTCGTCGCCCAGTGGAGTGCGGCCGGTTCCCGGGCTCGGCTCGGCGACTGGCTGGAATCGGCCCGCCGCCAGTCGCTGGCCAGGATCGGCTCGGCATCCGGCGCCGACTACAACACCGTCGGGGCCAGTGCGGACGTCGATGACGACGAAGAGGCCCGGGCTGCCTACAACCGGATGCTGGCCGAACTCAACCGGCGCTCGCCGCCCCATACCTGACCCATCCATGAACTCGGGCAGCACCCACATCTTCCGCGAGCAGGATGTCGGTAGCGTCGAGTTCACGGCGTGGAGGGTGGGGGGAGACAGGCGATGCGGTACCGGTTGCTGGGCACCAGCGGGTTGCGGGTTGCGCAGATGTTTCTGGGCGCGATGACCTTTGGCGTGCACGGCGGCGACGGCGTGCCGGTGGAGGAGTGCGCCCGGATGCTAGACACCTACGCCGACGCCGGCGGCAATGTGATCGACACCGCGGTGAACTACCAGGGCGGCGCGAGCGAGGAGGTCCTCGGCCAGCTGCTGGCCGGACGCCGGGACCGGTTCGTGCTGGCCACCAAGTACACCATCACCCGTGACGGCGCCGACCCCAACGCCGCCGGCAATCACCGCAAGAATCTGCGTCACTCGCTGGAGACCAGCCTGCGCCGGCTGCGCACCGACTACATCGATCTCTACTGGGTGCACATCTGGGACCCGCGCACCCCGATCGAAGAGACCATGCGGGCACTGGACGACCAGGTTCGCGCGGGCAAGCTCCTCTACGTCGGGATCTCCAACGCCCCGGCCTGGGTGGTCGCCCGCGCGAACACCCTCGCCGAGCTGCGCGGGTGGAGCCCCTTCATCGGCCTGCAGCTGCCCTACAACCTGCTGAACCGGGACATCGAACGGGAACTGCTGCCGATGGCGGCCAGGCTGGGACTCAGCGTCGCCGCCTGGGGTCCGCTGGCCGGCGGCATCCTCTCCGGCAAGTTCACTAGCGGCGCGCCGCCCGCCGGGCCGACCCGGGTCGATCCCGAGGCGATCGGGGACCGGGAGCACGCCGTGGCCACCCTGCTCACCGAGATCGCCGCCGAGCTCGACGCCAGCCCCGCCCAGATAGCCCTTGCGTGGATCATGACTCGGTCCCCGACCCTGCATCCGATCATCGGGGCGCGTCGGCTCGATCAGCTTGCCGATAATCTTGGCGCCCTTCAGGTCACACTGCCGGATGCGATGCGTGACCGGCTGGACCAGACCACCGCCATCGATCTGGGTTTCCCGACTGGGTTCCTAGCCGATACCGCCTCCTGGGTGTACGGGGACACTGGCGGGCTCGTGGATGGCCGCGCTCATTCCGGTCCGTGAGCGGTTACGCTGCTGGGGTGGTCGGTCTGCGGTACAGCATGGCACCCCGGTGTCCCTGCTGCGATCACCGAGCCATCCTGACGGTGACGGCGGCCAACTGCCTGGTAGCGGCGTCCGGCCGCCAGCTCCAGCGGTTCCGCTGCCCGTACGAGCACGGCTGGCACGTGCGGCACCCCGGCATCGAAGGCGGGAGCACTCCGCAGCGGCGCAAGAAACGCTAGGAGCTGCTCCCGGCGTGCCGGTAATCCACGATGCTGTAGAGGTCCAGCCGGTCGAGGTGGTGGGTGCTGCGCACCTGCCGGACGGTGCCGCTGCGCGAGCGCATCACCAGTGATTCTGTGATCGCGCGGTGCCGCCCGTAGCGCACCCCGTGCAGCAGCTCGCCATCGGTGATCCCCGTCATCACGAAGAATGAGTCGTTGCCGCTGACCAGGTCCTCGGTCGTCAACACCGCATCGAGGTCGAGCTGCGCCTCGTCCGCGCGTCGTCTCTCCTCATCGCTGCGCGGGTGCAGCCGCCCGTGCAGCACGCCACCGAGGCACTGGATGGCGCACGCGGTGATCACTCCCTCCGGGGTCCCGCCGATGCCCATCATGAGGTCGACCCCAGAATCGGGGGTCGCCGCCTGCACTGCCGCGGCCACATCACCGTCGGTGATGAACTTGATCCGGGCGCCCGTCTTGATCACTCGGCGGGCCAGCTCGTCATGCCGGGGCCGGTCGAGCATGCAGACCGTGATGTCCTCCGGGCTGCAATCCTTTGCCCCGGCCAGCGCGATGATGTTGTCTTCCGGAGCCTGCCGGATGTCGACCACCCCGACCGCGTCCGGGCCGGCGACGAGCTTGTCCATGTAGAACACGGCCGACGGGTCGTACATGGCTCCGCGCGGTGCGACTGCCAGTACCGACACCGCATTGCCCATGCCCTTGGAGGTCAGCGTGGTGCCATCAATCGGGTCGACGGCCACATCGCACGCGGTCCCGGTACCGGCGCCGACCCGTTCGCCGTTGTAGAGCATCGGCGCGTCATCCTTCTCGCCCTCGCCGATGACGACCACACCATCCATCGCGACGGTGCCCATCATG
>DASQVU010000322.1:0-7198 GCA_035640615.1 Pseudonocardiaceae bacterium | reverse complement strand
CGGTGAGCCCCGCGCGCCCGACGCGCCCGGCTCAACCTCAGGCACCTCCTCATAGCGCCCGTCAGACGACCGCCTGGCGCGGCAGACCGGACGCTGGCCGATACAGCTGGACGTATTACGGAACGGCGCCTTGCTCGCCTCTGTCGCCCTTCGTTACGGTCCGCCGGTCCACGACCACGGTGAGTACGGCTGGCCGGTAGCAGCTGTTCACCAGCTACTCCGGGGCTCACCCGCCGCCGGCACGCACTCCGGAAACGGGAAGGCAGGTTTTGGCTCGACACCGCTCGCCACGCGGCCAACGACCATCTCCGGTGGTCGCGGCAGCGCTGGGTCTCGATTCTTCGGCTGCTCGCGCGTCGAACCCATCGAACCCAGGCTCGCCGAAGGCAAGCGCGTCGAACCCCAGCTCCCCGAACCCAGGCCCGTCGGCTCCTGACCTCTACGGTCCCGCCCTGGCCGGGCCCCGGGTAAGGCACCGAATCACGGTGCCATCACCTACGGTGCGTGGTCGGGTGGTCGTTGCGGCTGTCGCTGCGGGCGCCTTTGTGGCCGCGGGCCAGACCGTCGACAAGGCAGCCGTCACGATTTCTGACGACGCCACTCTGGTGGCGTCAGCAAAAGAGGCGTCGTCGGCAGTGGGGCTCGGCGGGGCGGCCCCTGCACCGGAATACCTTCCCCTGACCCGACCCGCTGACGCCGCGACGGCTGATGCTGTGCAGGCAATGGCTAAAGGTCAGCGCCTGGTGGACGAGCGGGTCGCTCAGGAAGCCGAAGCAAACCGCCCCCGGTTCGTCCTGCCGACGAACGGCATTTTCACTTCGGGATACGGGGCACGGTGGGGCGTGTTCCACTACGGCATCGATCTCGCCAACGCCATTGGGACGCCGATTCTCGCCGCCGCCGACGGCGTCGTTGTGGAGTCCGGACCGGCGAGTGGCTTCGGGCTCTGGATCCGCATCCGGCATATCGACGGCACCACCACCGTCTACGGGCACATCAATCGCTCCCTGGTCACGCAGGGCCAGCGAGTGCGGGCGGGCCAGGAAATCGCCGAGATGGGTAACCGCGGTAACTCGACCGGACCGCATCTGCACTTCGAGGTGTGGAATGCCGCCGGCCAGAAGATCAATCCCATAATCTGGCTGCACGAGCACGGCATCAACTTCTGACCGAGCTGCCCGCCTGATTACTGACCGCCGCCAACTGGCCAGCCACCGACGAGATGGGCGTGTGCCGTGCGCCACACCGAGCACGAGCCGCTCCGGCTCTGCCACGGGCGAGCGGCCCGATCGCAGTGTCGGCAGCGCCCGCGTAGGCCAGATCGGTGCTGCACCAGCAAGCTGCGCCAGCCGGCAGCCAACGGCAATAGCCGAGCCCGCACCGCCGGCCAGGACATTCCTGGGTCGGCTCCCCGGAGCACCCGCTCGACCTCGCGTAGGTACGCTTCCACGCGTTCGGCCAGCACTCGCCTCAACCGGTCGTCCATTCTGCACCCCCACGAGCTTAGTCGAACATACGTTCGAAACCTAGAGGGTGCCCACGACAGTGCGGCCAGGACTTGCCGGCGCCGGTTACGGGTGGCGCTTGGTGAGCCGACGATTCGGTTCGATGCTGCCGCCGACCGGGTCGCTCTGACCACCCCGGTGCCCCGCAGTCTCGGCCGAGGACCATCGCCGTCCTGCTTATCCAGACTCTCGATGCGGCAGAACAGCATAGGTGCTGATCACAGGCGCAGCGACGGCAGCAGCGCAGCGCTGATCATGGTGCTGGCCGGCTCGGTGGGGTGGCCGGTGGCAGGGCGGGGCGGGGGACCATACAGACTCTGCGCCTGTGTCACTCAGTTACCGGTTGCCACTGTCCGCAGTGCGCCCGAAGGGGGCCGGTTGGCCGCGGTGGGTAGCGCTGGTACTAGCGGCGCTGGTTGTGGGGGTCTTCGATGTGACGCTCGCCTGGCATGTGATGCAGGCCGGGGTCCCCGTCGACTTCACGGTGTATCGCCTAGGTGCCGCCGCCCTGCGCCACGGTGTGCCGTTGTACGGGGTGAGCGAGCCGGTGACCGATCTTGGCTTCACCTACCCGGTGTTCGCCGCGGGGCTGTTCACTCCACTGACCCTGTTTTCACCCGTGGTGGGTTTCGTCCTGGTGCTCGGGGTGAACACCGCGCTGTGGTGTACGACCTGGATGATGGTGTGCACTGCGCTACCGCTGTCACCGAGTGCCTCACCGGTGCTGTTCACCCTAGGTTGGCTGGCCGAGCCAGTGGCGTCCACGTTAGCCAACGGGCAGGTCAACATGCTGGTGGCAGCACTGGTGCTGGTTGATGTCACCGTGCTGCGGGGCCGCCGGGGGCATGGCATCGCCACGGGGTTGGCCACGGGTATCAAGTTGACCCCGGCATTGTTCGTGTTCATGCTGGCCGGCACCCGGCAGTGGCGAGCCATGGCCTCGGCAGTTGGCGGCTTCGCCGCCACAGTGATGGTGGGCGCAGTGCTCGCACCGCGTGAGTCGTGGTGGTACTGGACCGGCGGCCTGTTGCACATCGACCGCGTCGGCACGGAGTCCGCCCTCGGCAATCAGTCGCTTGTCGGCCTGGCCGCCCGCGCGATCGGTCACCCCCAGGTACCGATCGCCTTCACGATCACTCTCGGGGCGCTCACCGTATCCGGCTGCCTACCGCTGCTGTGCCGGCTGCACCGCCACGGGCTGCATCTGACCGCGGCCGCGGCATGCGGGGTGCTGGCCGTGCTCATCACCCCGATCTCCTGGAGTCACCACTGGATCTGGCTACCACTGCTGGGTTTGTGCGCCTGGCGCTCATCCACCCGGCGGGCCTGGGCTGCCGCGGTCGCGCTGGTGATCGCCATCGATGCCCGCTGGCTGGCCAGCACTCTAGGCAGCCCACCCTGGCAACATGGCTGGCTAGCCCAGCTGCTGGCTACCTCGTTCGCCGCGCTGGCCGCCGTGCTCCTGCTGGCGGGCGCCCACCGGCTACGCCAGCGCGGAGCTACTGGGGGCCTGCCGCAAGGCGCTTAGCGGGTTATGCCGCCGCTCCGGGCTGGCTTGCACCGGGTCGATCGCCTGGGCATCCCGGCGCTACGCCCAGGCGGATCGACCGACTACGGATAGAGTGCCGCGCCGGAGCACCCTGCTCATGAGGGTTGTCCCCTACCCGAACCCTGATTTCCATACCCGGAGTGCCTGCGGTCTAACCACCACGGCCACCGCGCCGTGGAAGTAACTGCCCGGGTTGGTGGTACTTGAAGGGCACCCAACTACAGCTTGACCAGGGGAACGCCGCCGATGAGCATCAGCCGGACCGTTCCCGACGAGCCGAAATCGATGGTTGCGGTAGCCCGCGGGCCGCTGCCGTCGGTGGCCACCACGGTGCCCAACCCGTACTTGTCATGGGTTACCCGGTCACCGACGTCCAGCGACAGCGCAGGGGTGTTCTGCCAGCCCCGGAACGAGGTCGAGCGCAGCCCACGGGCCGCCACCGCGGCCTGCGCCGAATCACTGCCGGTGAGGTCCGCATGCTGATCTGACAACCTGGGGCGACCGAACACCGTACGCTCGACCGGGCCAGCGCGTCCCGGATCCTCCCGCCGCCAGTGCACCAGTGACTCGGGCACATCGGCCAGGAAGCGCGACGCCGGATTGCTCATCGGCGATCCCCAGGCGGAGCGGGTGATCGCCCGGGACAGGTAGAGCCGGTGCTGCGCCCGGGTCAGCCCGACGTAGGCCAACCGGCGCTCCTCGGCGAGCTCCGTGGTGTCGCCCAGCGCGCGGAGATGGGGGAACATGCCGTCCTCCCAGCCGGTGAGGAACACCACGGGAAATTCCAGGCCTTTCGCGGTGTGCAGCGTCATCAAGGTCACCACACCGCTGGAAGACCCATCGTCGTCGGGAACCTGGTCGGCGTCGGCGACCAACGCCACCCGCTCGAGGAACGCGGCTAGGGAACCGGGCTCAGCGCCACCGTCCTCGATGCCCACCACGGGATCTTCAGAAGCGAACTCCCGCGCCACCGTCATCAGCTCGTTGAGGTTGTCCAGCCGCGAGCCATCTTGCAGATCCTCCGAGGCATCCAGCTCGGCCCGGTAGCCAGTGCGCTCCAGCACCGCATCGAGGACCTCCGCAACCTCCTCGCCCGACGCCACCTTCTGCCGCAGCTCATCCATCAGCCCGGCGAACGCAGTGATCGCATTGCGGGATCGGGGGTTGAGCAGCGGGATGTCGGCACCTTCGGCAGCCGCCCGCAGCGCCGCGGCGAAGGAGATCCGTTCGCGCTCGGCGTAAGTGGCGATCACGGCCTCCGCGCGGTCCCCGATGCCCCGGCGCGGCGTGTTGAGGATCCGGCGCAGCGACACGGTGTCCTCGGGATTGTCCAGCACCCGCAGGTAGGCCAGCGCGTCCCGGATCTCGCGGCGCTCGTAGAAGCGCACTCCGCCGACCACCTTGTACGGCAACCCGAGACGGATGAACACCTCCTCGAAGACCCGGGAGGAGTTGTTGGTCCGGTAGAACACCGCCACATCACCGAACCGGGCCAGACCGCTGTCGACCAGCTGGTCGATCTCCGAGGCGACGAACGCGGCCTCGTCGTGCTCGTTGTCCGCGACGTAGCCGATGATCGGTTCGCCATCGCCTGCGGCCGACCACAGCCGCTTGTCGCGGCGGCCGGGGTTGCGCGCGATGACCGCGTTGGCCGCGGACAGGATCGTCTGGGTGGAGCGGTAGTTCTGTTCCAGCAAGATCGTGCGGGCGGTCGGGAAGTCGCGCTCGAACTCTTCGATGTTGCGGATGGTGGCGCCGCGGAAGGCGTAGATGGACTGGTCGGCGTCGCCCACCACGCACAACTCCGCCGGGTCTGCCGTTCCCGGACCCACCAACTCACGGACCAGTACGTACTGGGCGTGGTTGGTGTCCTGGTACTCGTCGACCAGAATGTGCCGGAACCGGCGCCGGTAATGTTCAGCCACGTCAGGCAAGGCCTGCAGCAGCTCGACAGTACGCATGATCAGGTCGTCGAAATCCACCGCGTTGGACATAGCCAACCGCTGCTGGTAGCCGGCGTAGACCTCGGCTACCCGGCGCTCGAGGTCGTTGCCCGCCGCACTGGCCGCGGTCTCTGCGTCGACCAGGTCGTTCTTCAGGTTGGAGATCTTGGCGGCCAGGGTACGCGCGGGATAGCGCTTGGGGTCCAGGTCCAGGTCACGGGCCACCATGGCGACCAGACGGCGGGTGTCATCGGCGTCGTAGATGGAGAAGTTCGACGTCAGCCCGGGCAGCTTGGCGGCCTCCCGGCGCAGGATCCGCACGCACATCGAGTGGAACGTCGACACCCACATCACCGCCGCGCGCCCGCCGACCAGCGCGCTGACTCGCTGCCTCATCTCCGCCGCAGCCTTGTTGGTGAAGGTGATCGCCAGCACCTGGCCGGGAGTGATACCGCGGTGGGCGAGCAGGTAGGCGATGCGATGCGCGAGGACCCGGGTCTTGCCAGAGCCGGCTCCGGCGACAATGAGCAGCGGCGAGCCGGCGTGCTCGACCGCCGCACGTTGCTGTGGGTTGAGCCCAGCGAGCAGGTCTTGTGGAGCGGCTAGCCCGGGTGCGGGTGTCGCGCCAGAAGTCGAGGCACTCATCGTGGCCACAGACTAACCTCGTGAGCCGTTAAGCAAGTGGACGGCGCAGCGCGCACCATGGCAGACTCGTGACGTGCTCAATCGCCCACGCTTTTTTTACGGGTACCGGATCCGGTGCCCGTGATGGTGTGACGCAGGAGACAGACCACCACAACGCCCCGGAGTCCACAGACCCGGGGCGTTGTTGCTGCCAGGGAATGCGGGCTCCGAGCCAGAACAAGGAGACCATCGAGATGTCCCAGCAGGCCACCAGCGAGGCAGCGCCCACGGTCCTGGACAGTTCAGTCCCCGACCTCACCGCACTGCGCAGCGAGATTGACCACCTCGACGCGGAGATCCTGCGGTTGGTGCAGCGGCGCACCGCGGTATCACAAACCATCGGCCAAGTGCGGCGGGCGGCCGGCGGGCCGCGGGTGGTGCACGGCCGTGAGATGGCCGTGCTGGACCGCTACCGCGCGCTCGGCCCGGAGGGTCGCGAGCTAGCCATGCTCTTGCTGCGGCTGGGACGGGGCCGGCTCGGTCACTGACGCAGCAGGGCACACTGGCTGCCATGGTGCTCAATGTGATCGCGGTGCTCACCGCGCTGGCCGGGTTACTGGCTGCGCTGGCCCACGGCGGATACCTCGCGATGTTGGGCTCAGCGGCCAACCGGAGAGCTGGTGGCGAACCGGTCAGCCAGTACGTCCGCAGCCGGGTTCCGGTAGCGGCGGTCACCATCGGCGTCGCGCTGCTTGCGCTGCTGCTGTCCGCCGGCGGTCCAGCGGCCGACATCCTGGCCATCCTGGCCGGTGGTGGTAGCGCAGTGGTGGGCTATCAGGCGTTGCAGAGTACCCGGACCCGCTACCGCAGCGGCGGTTGAGCTAGTCAGCCGCGCACCGCCCGTCTTGCCGGAGCTACCGGACAGCGACGCGGATCGCGCGGGCAAGTTCTGACTCGCTGGCGAAGGCCTAGCCTGAGGCGGTCAGCGAGGAGCGTGGTACATGAACTCTGGTACCCGACTGGTCGCCGGTCGGTATCGGCTGGACCGGCAGGTCGGCACCGGCGCGATGGGCGTGGTGTGGCAAGCGCATGACGAGCGGCTGGACCGCACGGTTGCGCTGAAGGAACTGCTGATGCAGCCCGGCCTCGACGAGGCGTCGGCGGAGACGGCCAGAGCACGGGCAATGCGCGAGGGCCGCATCGCGGCTCGGTTGCAGCACCCGCACGCCATCTCCGTATACGACGTGGCTCTCGATCGGGGAACCGGGGTCGGTGACCAGATCGTGCCCTGGCTGGTGATGGAGTACCTGCCTTCCCGCAGCCTGGCCACGGTCCTCACTGAGCACGGTCCATTACCGCCGCACGAGGTCGCCCGGATCGGCTGGCAGGTCGCTGCGGCGCTCGCTGCCGCGCACGAAGCGGGAATCGTCCACCGCGATGTCAAGCCCGGCAACGTGCTGATCGGCCAGGACGGCACCGTTAAGATCACCGACTTCGGCATCTCCCGCGCCAGCTGGGACGCTACCGTGACCCGTACCGGCGTGCTGGCCGGCACCCCCGCCTACTTCGCTCCGGAA
>DASQVU010000321.1:0-5748 GCA_035640615.1 Pseudonocardiaceae bacterium | reverse complement strand
TCCGGATCGCTGCCCAGAAATTGCGGGCCACCCGCTTGAAGGCATCAGTCGAGCTGGCGTCGAGCGGACCCTCCGTCTGGAGCTCCTCACCGGTCCGGCCCCACCAGATCCGCCGATCACCATCGAGGCGCACCGTTCCCTCGTCACCGTGAATTTCGATGACATCGCCGCGCTTGTGTCGGGCCGTGGAGACCAGGGTCACTACCCCAAGCCCCCCGCCGCGGAACCGCAGCAGCAGCGCGTAAGCGTCCTCGGCGGTCACCCGCCGAAGCTCGCCGTCCTCCGCCCTACGAACAGGCACGCCGATCTCCGACGCGGCGGCCACGGCGTCAACGTCTGGGAATAGCTCCAGCAGCAGGTCGAGGTCGTGCACGCCGTAGCCCTGGAGTCGCCCACCGCCCAGCCCGGCATCGTGCGCCCAGGTGTACGGACGCGAGTCGGGGTCGGCATGGTCAGATTGGACCAGCGAGACCGACACCATGCGCGGCCGTCCCACGACTTGACGTGCACGCTCGATGACCCGCCGTCGGGTCTGCTGCATTCGGCGCCCGTAATTGACCAGGCCAACCACTCCGGCCGCCCGGATGGCTGCCATGATGCGGCGACCATCCTCCAGGTTATCGGCCAGGGGCTTCTCGCATATCACATGCAGCCCCCGCTCGGCGGCGGCGACGGCAAACTGCGCATGGGTCGCCACCGGGGTGGCAACGTGCACCGCCTCCAGCCCGGGGGCTGACAGCAGCTCGTCGAAATCGTCGGTACCCAGGCCCACGCCGGCTTTGCCGGCCAGTTCCTGGGCCCGCCCCGGCCGCCGCGACCACAGCGCCACAGGCTCGAATTCCGCCAGCTCAGCGTAGCCGGGCAGGGCCACCTTCCTGCCGTAACCAAGGCCAGCGATAGCGATCTTGATTGGCTTCTCCATGGCAACCCCTCCGGGCGAGGAAGTTACCGCAAAAGCTGGCGGCTTCCCGGTTGGGTGCCGGCGATCACCGGCCGTGGTCAGTCATCGTCCTATCCACCGCTGCCAGCGTTAGCACTGCCGGCGGCGCCCCCGACGCCGGCGCCGGCGCTGTTGACCTGATGGCTGAGAGCGTCCGACATCATGTCGAACAAAGCATTGCCGCCGCTATCGTTGCCGGCATTGCCCCCACCACGAGTACTGGTGTTGACCAGGGACAAAACGGTACGGGCGGGCAGCGGCTCCACCGCTAGCTCATCGATCTCCGCAAAGCTCAATGCGTCACGCATGCCGATCCCCCTCATGATGGCCCCGCATAGTGATCCTGGTGGATCAGCCCACCAATACATACCATGCGGGTAATGAAGCCAACCGGCAACAGGCGCCGGCCCCTAAAATTTTCCCGCGCCACTACCTAGCTGGGCGCCTGACTGCCGGCTAGGTAGTCGGTGGGGGAGTTAGGTACGGCGATCGGCTCACGAGGAGTGCCGCATGGTCAGCCCGCCCAGCGAGATTGCGTACTCATTCGCTTGGCCGTCATAATGGACATTATATGTTGTGGGGTAGTACGCAGTCTTCTGGTAGGACTGCGGCTGCTTGATCCCCTCCTGCACGGCCGGCTTCGTCAACATCCACTCACGTGTCAGCATTGGTTCAACGAACAAATACGTGCCGTCCCACGACCCGTTGATCAATGTTTGTTTGAAATCGTACTTGCCAGGCACGAATCCCTCGGTGGCGTCGAGCCAGTGTAGTCCCATGTTGGGCACCGTATTCTCAACCGGCGAACCCGGAGGTGTCACGTAATCCCGCGGAACATATTTCTGATCGGGCAGATGGGCGGCCCGTGTGGCGAAGTCCGCTTTGCTGGGGTCGATCTGCATGACCGCTGCCGGGTTGACCATATAAAAGTGCATGTCGAAGTGTGGCTTGCCAAACAGCTCCGCCGGCTCATGGCCGTGGCTGTTCCAATTGAGCATAACGTGGTCGAAGGCGGTCGTGGAAGCCTGCTTCGGGAAGTCAAGTATCAACATCCGGGGCGGAACGGCATCTTCCTGCGGAAGCCCTTCTAGCGATGTCGCCGACATCCGGATGCCGACTTCCGTCGGATTTCCGGCATTATCGAGCGTTGTGTAGGTTTTGACGGTGCCGTTTCCGATGCTCTGTGGCGCGCCGTAGAACGTGCCGCTCTTGTTGGTTTGACCGTTACCACATGCGGCAAGAGATGTCAGGGCTACGCATGCGGCAAGGATCTGTCCCGCGTAGCGACGCATTGCGCGAGTATGCATAATTCAGCCTCACTTGACAATATCTTGTAACCGTAACGCCTGATCAGGTTGCCAGTAGGCGGGGCCGCGGTCGAATCATTATGGCTGGTAGAGATATCGTCTGCAACCCAATATATATCATGAGTCTGGAGTTTTGCCAACTGGAAATCCATGCCTCGCTGCGCCGGTGCCGGGCACTGCGAGCTGGGCAACCATGAGCTCTGCGTAACAGCTCGGATAATTTTGGCTGGCCGGTATCAACCTTAGGCTGTCGTGGCTCTAAATGGGTAAGGGGTTGGTCACGCACGGCGAGATATTTCCGCCAGTTTGCCGAGCTCGGCCATGTCAATACATGACGTTCATTGCAATTATTTACTTGGGCGCGGCGGCAAGAGCGGTGCTGCTGTGGACGGCCGGTCCTGAGGGGTCGGCGCGGTGGCTGCGGGAGTCCGAGCCAAGGCTGTAGGTGTAGGGCTGCTTGCCGCGGGGGACAACCCACCCGGTGAGAGCCCGGGCCAGCTTCTCGGCCACCAGCTGCGAGGTGTACCCGCCGCCATTACTGCGCACGTCGAGCACCAACGCTTCGCGGGCAACCTCAAGGTGCAAGTCACGGTGCAACTGCGCCCAACCGCACGCCGTCATGTCCGGCACGTGCAGGTAGCCCACCCGGCCCTCGGTGGCCCGATGCACCTCGGCGCGGCGACCGGCCACCCAGTCGTGGTAGCGCAGCGGCATCTCGTCGGCCACGGGAACCACCACGATGGTCCGCTCGTCGCCAGAATCCACCGCGCGCAGCCGCAGCTCGACGGGCTTGCCCGCGGCACCTACCAGTAGCGGCCAGGGCCCGGTCACCCGCCCGGCCTCCTCGAACATCTGGCGCCACTCCGCGGCCGGTGTCACCTGCACCCGTGACCCGCGACATGTTGATATCGACGGCTGCCGCCGGGTCACCGCGCTCGGCATCCTTGTCGGCCGGTTTGTCGCTGGGCAGCATTCGCAATTTTGTCGCGGATCACCAGACGGATGCCGTCGCCGCTGACACAGACCTCATCGACACCCTCGGCGAGCACCGTCGATGTGCCGGTGACCAGGTTCAGGCGTTCCAGCACCGGGCGCGGGGCCTCGTCATCCGGAGTGGCGAGGTCATCGCCGAGCACACCATGCAGGGGCTCGCGCAGCCAGACCAAGCCGCCCTTCGCCGCGAGCAGCGACGAGTACCGCGCTGCGGGCACCGGGACGGGGACGGCGCGCTCGCTCAGACCGTCGAGATCCACCTCGACGGTTACCTCGTCACCATCCTGGCCGCTCCCGGCGGGCTGGCGGACCCGGCCCTGCACGGTAGGGGCAAACGGCGACGGCGTGGTGGCCGCCAGCGGCAGCAGATGCGGGGCGGGTGCCGGCGGCGAAGGACAGGTCGAAAACCTGCACGTCATACCCCGGGTCGAAAGTGCGGTCGGACAAGAACGCCAAGTGCCGGCCGTCCAGGGTGAAGGTAGGGGAGAAGTCCGCGAAGCACAGCGTGGTGGCATCGATCACAGTGGCGTCGGCGACCCGAGCCATCTTGATCTGGCTCAGCGGGTCCGGTCCAGGATGGGTCCACGCCAACCACCGGGAGTCGGGCGAGAAAGCCAGGTCCGCTACGGCTCCGTTGTCGCTGCGGGCCAGCTCGGTGTCCGCACCGGTGATGGGGTCCACCAGCAGCAGCCGCCCGTCATGCGCGGCCACCGCGAGCCGGCTACCGTCCGGGGCAGCCGCGAGGTCCATCACCCGCCCCAGCCGACCCACCGCCAGGATGCGCGCACCGGCGCCGTCCCGGGCGGCCACGACTAGCCCCTCTTCGCCCTGGGCGTCGCTGACCCACACCACCTCCTCGCCGAGCAACCGGGGCAGCCGGGCCCGCACCCCCGGGTCGGCGACCAGCGCGCGCA
This sequence comes from Pseudonocardiaceae bacterium, assembly GCA_035640615.1. Classification (GTDB taxonomy): domain Bacteria; phylum Actinomycetota; class Actinomycetes; order Mycobacteriales; family Pseudonocardiaceae. The sequence continues at coordinate 1,594 of DASQVU010000321.1, read as the reverse complement.
CCGGACCGTCTGCATGGGTCACCCACTGCACGCTGCCCCGCACCTCCACCGCACTGGCCTGGCCGGTGCGGTCGACGGCGACTTCCCCCAGGTGCTCGCTTGCGGGTACCGAAGCCGGGATGTGCGCCGCACGGGGACCCCCGGTGCGCAGCTCCAGCCGCCGCGGCTGGGAGTTCGCGGCCAGGTCGTCGAGCAGCAGAGCTCGCCGGCAGCGGCGTACACCACGCGTTCGCCGTCGGAGCTGGCGTGCCGCGCGTAGTAGTCGAAGTGGTCGGTGTGCCGGCGCAGATCGGAGCCAGCGGGCAGCCGGAGTACACGTTGCCCACGCCCTCGTGGTCGGACAGGAACGCGCCGGACGAACATCCCCGAGCCTTCGGGATCGATCCATAACCGCCCTGCGGTGCCGCCCCGGTCACGCTTCCACATCGCCGGATCGCGGCGCCGCCCGCCGAATTCGGTACCGAGCACCACGCCACCTCCTGCGGTGAGGTCCAGCGCGGTGACCGGGCCGTATGGCAGGCGCTGTGCGGGCCCGCCGTCCAAGGACACCGCACGAGCCCAGGTGCTGGCGTAACGGCTCACGGACCGCCGAGGCCACGTGCACCCGGCGGGTGTCAGCCCACCCCAGCACCCGACTGTGCGCGTCACCCCACCACGTGATGCGCACCGAGGGACCACCCGCGGTGGCGATCGCATGCGCCTCGGGTCTGCCGTCGCGCCCGCTGAGGTAGGCCAAGTGCTGCCGTCAGGGGAGAAACGCAGGTCCCTGGCCGGGGCCTGCTCTGAGGTCAGCTGCCACGCGCGCCCACCCCTGACGGGGGCGAGCCACACGTCATCCTGGGCGATTGAAACCCACCACATCACCGTGCAAGGTGGGATACCGCAGGTAGGAGTCATTAGTGGGACTCAGCACTCCCGCACCTTATCCGCGGCGTGGTAGTCAAAATTGGAAAATGGGAGCAGTCTTGGTGTCAAGCTCGCAGTGGTTGGCGTAGGTGCGCCGGAAGATCAACTGTACGCCTTGATAGTGGCCCGAGGCGGTTGCGGTCGCCGGATCGTAGAGATCCGGGCACAGCGTGCCCGGTTGCCCGACAACCTTATTGATGTCGCCCCCAGCCGCTAGCAATGCATTGCACGTCGCTTCGGCATGCGGATGGGTGCCGCTGGCCGGGTCGCAGTGGAGGGTCACGAACTGCTCCTGTCCGTGGCTGGCAACGCCCAGCACGAGAAAGGTCTCTGGCGCCGCCCTGGCCTCGGTTGCGGCGGTGGGCACGACCGTGATCATCCCGGTAAGCAACGCCACGATTACCTGGGCTCGCATACTGGTATCCCTCTCGCCTGCCCCCATCATGAGGTTCCGGCCCGGTCGAGCAACAGCGGCCGTATGGTGGCGATGCGAGCGGGTGGATCAGGCCGGTCCGGAATCTGGCTGGCACACCGTGCCTGGTGCCGGCGCCGCGCCCTGGACCAGGTAGGTATCCACTGCGGTATCGATGCACGTACTGCCTCGACTGTAGGCGGTGTGCCCGTCCCCGTTGTAGGTGAGCAACACGGCGGCACCCAATTGCTGGGCCATGAGCTGAGCACCGGGATA
>DASQVU010000320.1:0-27468 GCA_035640615.1 Pseudonocardiaceae bacterium | reverse complement strand
TAGCCAGAACTGCCCGGGCCTGCTCAGGATGTCCACGCCGGACCAGAGATCGCGGGGTGTCCGGCATGGCCCGCATGCCGATCATCAACACGACCGCGGGCACCACGCCGATCAGCAACATCGCTCGCCAGGAACCGGTGAAGGCCAGCAGGTAACCGACGGCCGCGGAGAGCGCCGTGCCCACAATGATCATGTACTGGTTGAGGGAAGTAATCACGCCGCGGTCTCGGGCGGGGGCCATCTCGGCCAGATACAGCGGCACCATCACCGACGCGATACCGATGGCCAAACCCACGATGAAGCGGAACAGCACCAGGACGGGCACGGTCCAAGCCAGGCCGGTACCCAGCGCTCCAAGCGCGAACACCAGCCCGGCAAACAGCAGCACCCGCTGCCGTCCCACCCGATCAGCGGCGGGACCGCTGCCCACCGCGCCCACCATCGCACCGAAGACCATGGCGCCGACCACGACACCTTGCTGCCAGGGCGGCAGCGGCAGATCACGCGGGATGAACAAGATCGCGGCACCGATGATGCCGCCGTCGTAACCGAACAGCACCGCCGCCAACGCGCCCAAGGCGTACACCCGCCGCGTGCTGACCCGGACTCGCGACGTCGGTGCCACCATCAGCTACCTCCAGGCAAGCGAAGCAAGCGTGCGGGCGGCCCCAAACCTAGCCCCGAGCTACCTCGATGGTTGTGCGCACCTCGCCGGTCGGCTGGATCGTTCGGTAGCAGGCTCACCAACTCAAGCGCGTCACGCAGCTGCGCGCGGTACTGCTCGATGTCGGCGCGCAAGGTCGCCACATCACGGGCCAGCGCCCGAATGCTGCGAGCCGACCGAGGCACGGCGCACTTCGTACCGCCTGCGTCTCCCCAACAACACCGCCACTCGGCCGCCGCGCTCTCGGCTGCGCCTCGGTCACAGTCTGGATGCAGACTGTCGTTTTTCGGGCCTCTTTTCCGCAGGCTGCATCCAGACTGCGAGTTAAGGGGCCAGCCAGGCGGTGGTGCTGGGTGGGAGTTGGGCGTCCTGGGTTAGGGGGGTACTGGTGATCAGGAGTTGGCCTGGCGGGAGGAAGACCGGGGTGTCGCCCATCGCGACGACTACGGTGATGCCGCTGTCCCGGCGGACGACTAATCGCTCGCCGGGGTCGCGCTCGACACGCGCGGCGTCGTCGGCCGACAGCACGCCGTGATCGTGCAGCTGCCGGCGCAGGCGCAGCGCGGCTCGGCACAGCTGCAGCGTGGCGGCCGGGTCCACGTCCTGCGCCTGCACCGAGTACGCGCCCCAGCCCGCTGGGACCGGCAGCCAGGGCGCTCGCGCGGGCGCCGCTGAGAAGCCATACGTCCCGCTGGCGTCGCGCCGCCATGGTAGGGGAACCCGGCAGCCGTCCCGAGACACGCCAGCGCGGGACCACGCCGGGTCCTGCCGGGCCTGCGGTGGCACGTCGACCTCGGGCAGGCCCAGCTCCTGCCCTTGGTAAAGGTAGGCGGCGCCGGGCAGCCCGAGCACGGCAAGCAAGGCTGCCCGGGCTCGGGCGGCCCCGCGAGCGCCGCCGCCATACCGGGTTGGCGCGCGGACCACGTCGTGGTTCTCCACCACCCAGGTGACCGGCGCCCCATCAGGAGTGCAGGTATCCAGCAGCTCCGTGATGATCGACCGCCAGGCTCGCGCGTCCCACGGCGCGGCCAGGAACGCGAACGCGAACGCCTGGTGCAGCTCGTCCGGTCGGGTGTAGCGCACCACCCGCGCAGGCGCCAGATTGACCTCGCCGATCAGCGCCCGCGGCGGGGAGTAGGTGTCGGCCAGTGCCCGCCAACGGCGGTAGACGTGATGGACCTCTTCCCGGTCACATGCGAGTGGATTGGCCCGCAACCGCATCGGCGGCACCGCTGCGGTCGTAGTGAGATCTGGAAGTCCTTCGGCCTTGAACAGGCCGTGCGCGACGTCGATGCGCAACCCGTCGACCCCGCGGTCGAACCAGAACCGGATGACGTCATCGAAGAACGGAGCCGTGCGCGGATCCCGCCAGTTCCAATCCGGCTGCTCGGGGGCGTACAGGTGCAGGTACCACTCCCCGGGCGAACCGTCCGGCTCGTTGATCCGCGTCCACGCCGGGCCACCGAAGACGCTGGTCCAGTTGTTCGGCGGCAGCGCACCGCCCGGCCCGCGGCCGGGCGCGAAGTGAAACCGCGCGCGCTCGCAGCTGCCCGGCCCGGCCGCCAGCGCTGCCTGGAACAGCGGGTGGGCGCTTGAGCAGTGGTTCGGGACCAGGTCGACGATCACCCGGAGCCGGTGACCGTGCGCGGTGCGCAGCATCTCGTCAAATGCCGGCAAGTCGCCGAACAGGGGATCCACATCGCGGTAGTCGCTGACGTCATAACCGTGGTCGACCTGCGGCGAGCGCTGGAACGGCGTCATCCATACCGCCTGGACCCCCAGCTTCGCCAGGTAGCCCAGGCGGGCAGTGATCCCTGCCAGGTCGCCGACGCCGTCGCCGTCGCTGTCGGCGAACGAGCGTGGGTAGATCTCGTAGACGACCGCGTCACGCCACCATTGGTCCATCGCGTCCCCACCGGTTGCTGGCCGCGGCGGCCTGACCCTGGACGTGCTTAAGCATCCATGAGACCGCTCAGATGGCGGGGGTTACGGGCCGGCTATCGCGTTGGCGGGGGCGGCGGCTTCGATAACGTCGCCGCGCGGCTGCTACATCGCTGCCACCCTGCCTGCGGCCCGGGGTCTTTGCAGCACCGATCACGGTCTCGGCGAAGACGAAGTACTCCTGAAGTCCTGCGGCGGCCAGCGCCCGGTTGGCGATGCACGAGTTGCACACCAATCGCAGGGCGCGTTGTTGCTGGTTAGCGAGTTCGTTCGCGGTGAATAGTGCGGACAGCCCAGCAGATCCCAGGAGTGACACACCGTTGAGGTCGACAACCACGACTCGAGCAGCCGTCAGCTGGGTGATCAAAGAGTTGGCCAGTTCACGAGCGGTCGGGGTGTCGAGGTGGCCCACTACGGTGACCACGCGAATCTCGGGTCCGTGCTCGGCTACCCGCAAACTACTGCCGGCGGGCGCGTCGCTGCTTTCGTTCATGCACCGCACAATAGAGAGCAGGCCATAGGCGAGCGCCACTCGGCCGGGTGAGGGCCGCTGAGCGGTATTTTTCAGTCGGTATTCGGCACAGTCGGGCTGAAGTGTCGAGCATCTACCAGGCAGCGCACGCCGTCATATCGTTCATTCGCGGCCGTGATAAACGCCACAGGTCGAGGCGCAGCACACGAGCCCGCCAACGCCCACGGGGCTTGGTACCACCGCCTGCGTTTGGGTGTCAGAAACCTGATACTGCGCATGTCGGCTACCCGACAGCCGGCCGAGTGGTGAGTACCCGAAAATTTTGCTCGTTTCAGGCCGGAAGGAGAACGACATGGGAGTGCTCCGGGGCGACGACGGCGTAGTCGTCTTCAGACAAGAAGGTGTGGGCGAAATCCGGAGAGTCGAATCCGGTGACGTCACCGTGGAGTTTGGGCACGTTGACCGGGCGATAGATCCGACGCCGCTGTTCCGGGGGCTGCCTGATGACATGTGCCAGTGCCGGCACCAAGGTTACGTGGTGCGGGGTCAGCTCACCTTCAAGACGAAGGACGGACCTTTCGACGTCGCTGCGGGCGAGGCTTTCGACGTCGGCCCCGGACACGTCCCTCTGCCGCTGGACGGTTGCGAGTGGGTGCAGTTCACCGCAACGGTGGACCAGCGGAAAACCGATGAGGCGATCCGGCGCAATGCGGCTGCCGCAGCCGCGCCCACGGGGATCACGGATGCGTGAGCACCACCTTCAGTGCTGATCGAGTTGCCGTTCGAGCGCCCTCAACGGCGCCGTCACTGGTTTGATGGGTGGCATGGACGATCCCGAACACCTGCCCGCGGTAGTCGTGCCGCGACCCGCACTGCCCGCTCGCCCAGTGCGGTATCAACCAGCACGGTGGGAGCAGCTCAGCAAGCTGCCCGACCGGATCCGGCGCGCGAGCCGGCACCCTGCGGTGGCCGGCTCCCTGGCCACCGCTGCCGGGTTGGCGCTGCATGCTGGTCTGCGATGGGCCCTGGCGGCGCAGGGTCGATCGGCGCAGCCGATGGAATCGGCCGTCACCCCGCTGCCTTCCCCGATGACCAACGACCCCGGCTTGGTGCTCTTTCGGCGGACCGTCGTGATTGACACCTGGATCGTGCGCGGCCGCCAGACGTGAACGGCCGCCTCTTGGTCGTTGCCATTATGGCGAGAATGTCGCCGTCCGTTCACACGCCTGTTTGTGGCGGGCCATACCTGAGATGTGGTTATGGAGTGCCATGGATATCCCCGTGATATCCGTCGAAAGGCACGATATGGCTACCATTAGTTATCCATCGGGTGCCGGCTGGGCAGCTGGCGCGGTTTACCTGGACGATACTTTTCGTGACCTCTTGGCTGCTGCTCTGGTCACCCGGCAGCGCGCGCAGATTCGCAGCCAGCCAGAACTGATGTTTCTGCGGTCGAGCTGGGATGCCGGCGAATGGGCTCGAGCTGAGGCCGACACGTTGCTGGCACACATCCGGGCTGAACTGGAGCATCGCCCACCGCGCCGGTAGAGGATGCTGTTCGGCGTGACAGCTCGATCCAACGGCCAGGACACCCCCGCCACCCGGTTTTCCGCGCGTACGGAGGTGACCGTCTCGGTACTGATCGGGTTGGTCGCGGCGGTGCTCACGATGGTGAAGGTGTCGCTGCCGCTGGGGCTGTTGGTGGGCTGGGACTGCGCCTCGTTCGTCTACATCACCTGGTTGTGGATCACGACTCGCAACCGTGACGCGGGCGCCACCGCGCGGCGTGCCGTGACGACTGACCCCGATCGTGCGGTCACCGATCTGCTGCTGCTCAGCGCGGCTGTGGCGAGCCTCGTCGCGGTCGGGTTCGTCTTGGTGCGGGCGGCACAGACGCACGGTCTCGCGGAGCTTTTCCGGGTCGGGCTCGCGCTTGCCTCGGTCGTCATCTCCTGGGCTTTGGTGCACACCGTCTTCACCCTGCGTTACGCAAGCCTTTACTACGCCGGAGAAGGCGGCGGCATCGACTTCAACCAGACCAACCCCCCGACTTACGCCGACTTCGCCTACCTTGCCTTCACCATCGGCATGACTTTCCAGGTTTCCGACACCTCGTTGCGAAGTGGGGTCATCCGGCGTACTGCACTGCGGCATGCTTTGCTGTCATACCTTTTCGGCACCGGCATCCTCGCGACCACGATCAACCTGGTCGCCAGCCTGAGCAGCAGGTAAATACGGCGCCGAGCTGAAGTTTGATTTGCGCGCGGGCCCTGCGCTGGCGGCGGGACACCCATGGTTTACTTCCGGGTCGCTGGCCGGCGATACACACCACTGTGTGTCACATTATTCTACGCACCGTTAACAGTATTAAGGAGACGCTATGACTCAGGACCACTCGTCTGACCCGGCGAAGCCACGCCTTGATGATCTACTCACAACGATAGGGGTCACTCGCGAACAGCTGGCGGGCATGACTGCCGATGACCTCTTCGCGGCTGCGACACGGTGGCAGGAGGAGATGGGTGTCGCCGATGCGAACGGTGGCGCATCTTCTGTTGATCATCTCCTGGACAGCTTGCACGAGCAGTCGGTGGAAAGGCAGCTGAACTGAGCGCTGGTCGCTGATCCGCACCGTGGTGAGGAAGTCGGTAACCTGACTGCTCAGAACGCTGGGCGAGTTACTGGCATCGGTTGACTCGATCAGCTAACCCACCTTCGCCCCGCCGAGCTTCGCTTCCCGCACCCCGGCGCAGGACGTGGCCAGGAGGACGAGATGAGTCCGGTTGAGCGCAGTCAGGTCCAGCGGTGGCGAGGTCTGCTGAGCAGCGAGCGGGATGCTGCCGCGCTGTACGCGCGGCTGGCGGCTGCTGAAACGGGCGAACGCCGCAAGATCTTCGAAGAGTTGGCGGCCATCGAACGCCGTCATGCCGGGCATTGGGAGAGCAAGTTACGCGCGGCCGGGGCCACCGTTCCGGCACAGCGACGTCCGAGCCTGCGCACCAGATTGATCGGCCTCGCTGCGCGCCGGTTGTCCACCGCGGCGGTGCTGCCGCTGATCGAACGCAGTGAACGCGCCGACGCCGGCATGTACGACAACGAGCCCGACGCCGCACCCGGGATGGCTGCCGATGAACGCCGCCATGCCCGCACGATCGCCAAGCTGATGGACGGTGCGCGGCCCAATCCCCAGCAGCTGATCGCGCGCAGGGAACCGTGGCACCGCACTGACCGCTCCGGCAGCCTGCGTGCCGGGGTTTTCGGCGTGAGTGACGGGTTGGTGTCCAATACCGCGCTGGTGATGGGCTTCGCCGGCTCGGGTTCCTCGCGCAGCGCGATCTTGCTGGCTGGGATCGCTGGTCTGCTTGCGGGTGCGTTCTCGATGGCTGCCGGCGAGTATGTGTCGATGTCCAGCCAGCGGGAGATGTACCAACGGGAGATCACGCTGGAGGCACAGGAGGTGGCCGAGAAGCCGGAGGAGGAGCGCGCGGAACTCGTGCTGCTCTACCGCGCCAAGGGCCTGGACCGGGCCGACGCGGAGCGACTGGCCGACCGCATCATGGCCGACCCGCAGGTGGCCCTCGACACGTTGGCCCGCGAGGAACTCGGCCTGGACCCCGACGAGCTGGGCTCCCCGTGGTTGGCCGCGGTCTCCAGCCTGCTCGCGTTCGCCTTGGGTGCCTTCGTGGTGGTGCTGCCTTATCTCATCGGGGGTGGTAAGGCCGCGCTGCTGGCCGCGGTTGGCTTGGCCGTGCTCGCGATGTTCGCCGTCGGCGCCGGGATAGGCATCCTCAACGGTCGTTCCACCCTGCGTTCCGGAGCCCGCCAGATCATCGTCGGCGGCCTCGCCGCTGCCGTCACCTTCGGCGTTGGGCACGTCATCGGCGCTGCCGTCTCCTGAGCTTGTTTACTGCGCCCAGATGCCGGTGATCGGTGGTGTCGTGGCCGCCGCGCCCAGTGGCGGGAGCCGGTAGGCGTCTTCGATCGTGCGCAGGATGGCGTAGTGGTCGATGCGCTCGGGCACATCGCCGGGTCGCACCATGGGACCTACGAATACGGTCGGGATGTGGTTGGCGGCGGTGTCGTTGTCCTCGTCGAAAGTCACGATGAGCAGGCTGTCGTGGGTGCGGGCCCAGTCGAGATAACCGGGTAGGTGCTGCTGTGCCCACGCGTCACCGGCAGCCACCCGGCAGTCGTGCATGTCGTTGCACAGGTTAGGGATCACGATGGCGACGGTGGGCAGCGCGGCGAAGTCGGTGGGCAGCGCGGACAGCGGTAGGTTCGCGGTGGCTGGGACATTGCTGAAGTCGACCCACGGGTTGTGCTTGCGTGCATAGCGGCCATCGGGTGAGACACATCCGGTGAAGCCGACGCTCGGCAGGTCTTCGGAGTAGCCAGCGAAGCTGCGGCCGCTGTCGAGCAGCTGGCGTGCCAGATTGGGCTGATTGCCCAGCTGCTGCGGGCAGGAATCGTCGGTGACGCCGTACGTGGAGCCGGACAGCAGGGCGATGTAGTTCGGTTGGCTGGGATGCAGTTCGCCGTGCGCGTCGATGAAGTTAGCCCCGGACTGAGCCAGTGAGGTGAGGTACGGGGCGGCTGCGGACCCGATGACCTGCTGGTAATTCTTGTTCTCGAACACCACGACCACGACGTGGTCCGGCCGAGGGACCGCGCCGGGCGCGCTCGTTACGGGTGGCCCGCCGGGAAAGACCGTGTGCACGCTGGAATGCAAGCCGCACCCGCCGAGCAGCGACACCGTCATGAGCGCCGCCACGAACGCGCGCGCTGAGGATGCTCGGTGCGGCTGCCGGCGGATCACGGGGACGCGTCGGGTGGGACGTAACCCTGCTGATTGTGCTCCAGCTGGGCGATGCGCTGGTGGGCTGCGGCGAGCTGGTGCTCGAGGCTGACAATGCGGATGGCTGCGGCCAGCGGCATGTTCTGGTCGAGTAGTGCACGCACCTGGAAGGCGAGCGCGAGCTCAGCGCGGCTGTAACGGCGTTGCCCCCCGGCGGAGCGCTCGGGGTTCAGCAGCCCGGCGGCGTCCAGGCTGCGCAGAAACGCCGGTTGCACGCCTAGTAGATCAGCAGCCAAACCCATGGTGTAGGCGGGGAAATCCTGATCATCGAGCTTGTTGTGCAGGCCCCGAGACTTGCTCACCTGATCTCCGGGTCACGAATAGGGGCCCTGGCCGCCGCATCTGCTCGCGGCGGCCAGGGCCCAGCGGTTGTACTAGATGCCGCCCCGGCGCTGCCGGTCAGGGCGGGAAGATGCTCTCCTACTGCGGCTGTAATCCCTACGGGTCATCGCCGCGCGGCCCGGGGAAGCCCCCGGCCGACTGAGCGTGGCGCGGAGAGCAACGCACCACTTTCACTGATCTCGCAGTCCGCGCTACCACCTCCTCGCGAAGGGAGCAACATCGTGCTTCGTGTGTGGTGGATTTTATGGCCTTGGAAGCATCTTGTCTACCCTAGGGCGTCCTGCCGGCTCGTCAGGGCCGTTGGCGCCGGGGCCGGCGGGGGTTCACGCGGGCCGCGACAGAGCGGCTAAGATCTCACTTTCTGCTTATCTACCAGGATATTTGCGTGAGCAGGGCACCAACCTTGCGCTTACTGTTAGCAATAACTCTCGAGTAAAGCCAACAACTTGACAGCTCTAGCTGAGCGCGGTATTAGTTAGGCGCCACTACAGTGGTGCTGAGACCGCGTCGCGATGACGCTCAGGAAGGAGAGATCCTCGATGCTGATGCGTACCGACCCGTTCCGGGAGCTGGACCGTTTCACCCAGCAACTGTTCGGCCAGAACGGCACCTGGTCGCGCCCGGCGGTGATGCCCATGGACGCCTACCGCGACGGTGGCCAGTTCGTGGTGCACTTTGACCTGCCAGGAGTGGATCCGTCTTCAGTTGATCTCAACGTCGAGCGCAACGTCCTCACCGTCAGAGCCGAGCGCACCCAAACCTATGGCGAGGATGTCGAGCTGCAAGTCGCCGAACGGCCCCGTGGGGTGTTCTCCCGGCAGCTCTTCCTCGGCGACACCCTCGACACCGACCGTATCGAGGCCACCTACGACGCCGGGGTACTGACTCTGCGCATTCCCATCGCCGAGAAAGCCAAGCCGCGCAAGATCGAGATCAGCGGGGGCGGCACCCGCAAGCAGATCGATGCCTGAGGGTTGGTCGTGAGAAGGTCGTGAGTGCGTAACAGGGTTCTCACCCTGTTACGCACTCACGACCCGGTTTGACGCCGGCTTGGCCGGTGTATCCGGTGGGAAGAGGTCACCGGTGCACTTGCGAGGTCGGATGAGCATCCCACCGTCAGGGCGGCAGTACGAGATTCGGCATGGCGACCAGGTCGCGGTGGTGGTCGAAGTCGGTGGTGGGGTGCGGGAGTATCAGGTCGGCGACCGGGCGGTGTTGGACCCCTACCCGCGCGAGGCCATGTGCGACGGTGCACACGGCGCCCCGCTGGTGCCCTGGCCTAACCGGTTGGCCGACGGTCGCTACCGGTTCGGCGGCGTGGACTACCAGGTAGCTCTCACCGAGCCGGAGAAGGGCAACGCGATCCACGGGCTGCTGCGCTGGCGCTGCTGGGACGTGGTCCGCCAGGACAGCAACCAGATCACCATGGGTACCCGGCTCTACCCACTGACTGGATATCCGTTCGTGCTGGATGTGGAAGTGCATTACACCCTCGACGAGGAGGGCTTGACGGTCACCACCACGGCGACCAATTGCGGCGAGCAGGCCTGCCCCTACGGTTGCGGACAGCATCCGTACCTGTCTCCGGGCGGCGGTCTTATTGACGACGCCGTGCTGAGCTTTGCGGCCGGCACCCGGATTGTCACCGACCCGCAGCGCCAGCTGCCCACCGGAACCGAGCCGGTGGCCGGGAGCTCCTTCGACTTTTCTCAGGGTCGCCGGCTGGGGGATCAACAGATCGACTTCGCCTTCACCGACCTGGTCCGAGACGGCGCCGGCCGGGCGTGGGTGCGGCTGGAGGGCCCGGACGGCAGGCGCGCCGAGTTGTGGGTGGACGGCAGCTACCCGATCGTCGAGCTTTTCACCGGCGACACGCTGCGCCCGCATCGCCGCCGCCGCGGGCTGGGTGCTGAGCCGATGACCTGCCCACCGAACGCCTTCCAATCTGGTGACGGGGTGCACCGGTTAGCTCCGGGGCAGGCCGTCACGACCTGCTGGGGTGCCCGGCTGCACGCCGGGTGAGCCGGCGTCGCCAAGCCTGAGGTCATGTCGCGGCCGGGCTGATCCGCAGGATTCGCGCGACGGAGGGCACGCCGGCTGCGCTGAGGACGAAAAGCATGTAGTGCCCGGGCGGGCTGATTCCCGGGCCTTCGGGTGCAGTAACGGTCACACTGCCAGCGTTGGCGTGGGATTCGAGGACGGTCAGGCGCTGGCCCTGATCTAACGCATGCGTCACCGAAGGAAGCCTTATCCAGGTGACTTTCGCGACGTCTGGCCCCGAGACCGTCAGCGAGAACCTCTGGCCGTAACTGATGTCGGCGGGGGCTGACACGATCTGCGGGCGGGGACCGCGAAACAGGTACGGCGGATGGAAGATCTGCGCATTGCGGTGGCTGTGGCGTGGATCGTTCGGTTGGCTGCCTACGGCGAACTCGCCTCCACCGGCGCTGAGCACCGTCGCGTCCGGCAGCAGCACAGCGGTGGCGTGGTAGCAGCGGTCGACATTTTCGGCGGCTAGCATGCGCCATTCTTCTGTCGCCGGATCCCATAATTCCGCAACGTGGACCGGCATTCCGGGTGATAGGTCGTTGAAGCCGCGGCCGCTGGTCCCTCCGCTGACCAGGACGGTCCCGTCCGCGAGAATCGTCGCGTGATGCTGGCGGCGCGGGAAATGCATACTCGCGGTCTGGCGCCACGCCGGCGGATTGGCACAAAAATCGATGACCTCGGCCGCGGCGGTGGGCACATCGGTAGCGCCATCGTTGCTGCCGCCGATATAGATGACCTTGCCGGCGTCGTACATCACCGAAAGGCCGTACTGCCGATGCCCATCCTGCCTAATTCCCCGCGATCGGGACACTGCAGACCATGCGCCATGAGCATCGGTATACGTCATGGCATCCGACCCGGACGCGAATATCCGCCCGCTCGGCGCGACGTGCAGCCGCGGATACAGCGGTAGGCCGGCGAACCGGCCGGCTTGCGCCCACCGGCGCCCATCCCAGATTTGTGGAATGTCATTGACGACAACATTACCGTTTTCTTTGTAGCTGCCCGAGGACACCAGCACGGTGCCATCCGGAAGCGCTGTGGCGGTCGGATACCACCGGCGCGCGTTCATCACGGGAAGGGCTGTCCAGCTGTTGGAGCGGTAGTCGTAAAGGCAGGCCTGGTCAAGCCCGTCACCGTCGGTGACGTGCCCGCCTACGACCAGCAGCCGGCCATCGGGAAGGAAGGTATGTCCCGAGCAGAATAGGTTGACCTTTGCCCCGCTCAGACGTGTGGGCTGGGGTGTCGGGGCCAGTTCCCCGGTTCGGGGATCCCAGATATATGGCGTGCATGCCTGAGCATGCAGCGAACCGGTAGGGTCATCCCGCCGTCCCCAGAACAGTACCTTCGCGTTCGGTAGCACGTGCGTGTGGATCGCCACGTTCGGCAATTCGAAGACCGAACCCCACCGGCCCAGCTGCGACCAGGTGGAATCACCGGCGCGACGTTCTTTCTCAGGCGAGGTATTCCTGACCGTGGCGCGCGCGGTACCACCGTAAAGCAACGCCAGCCCGGGAGTCAGGAGCAGCATCAGGACAGAACGTCGATTTGTCGTGAATGCCATCTCCTGCTTTCCACCGAGTCAGCTGATGCGGAGCATGCGCCTGCACCGCTATAACGCCGACGTGCCTGTGGTGGTTACGCCCGGCGGGGTTTTAGCGCGGTAGTTGACGGGTGAAATTGTCACGTGACCAATGCCACAGCTGCGCGCCCTCGAAGATAACTTGCTCGAAATTACCCGCCTGGCTGCGGCTGACATAAATCCTGGGCAGTACAGTGACTGCGCTCACCAATGATCAGGACATGCCGAGTTGGCCGGTTGCGGTCTCTGCGCACGTGGTGGCTACTTGGTGGGCGGCTTGGTGCCAGAACGGGACCGCGGCCAGGTAGAGCCCGCCCACAGCGATGGTGCCGATCGCCGCATCGATGCTCCAACGGCCGTCCTTGGCCCAGTACACGTCCTGCAGGTCGATCAGCAGGGCAAGCTCGTCGATGATGAGCGCGATGCCGCTGCCGTAGGCAGTGACGGTCAACGGGTGGCGCCGGTGATGTTCCAGGCCGCACAGCGCTACCGCGCCGACTGCTGTCAACAGGACGATACCCAGGTTGTAGTGGTGAATGTGGCGCCCGCGGATGACGATCCCGCCGCCTGCGGGGCCGTGCCCGCCACGTAGCCATATCGTGATCGCCCGGGTCACGCTGAAGGTCGCACCGAAGGCGGACCACGCCCCCAGCAGGACCCGCTCGTGCGCATGGACCTCTTCCCGGTAGGCCCTGTGCACTCGCTGCACCAAGACATACCCGGCGTCGACCAACCGGCTGCCGAGGCGCTTATCTGCCGCCACCAAGCCACCCTATCGGCCGGAGCCGGCGGCGGCGCGGATGATGTCCAGCGCTTCGGCCACGTGCTCGGCGTGGCTGCGATGCGACAGCACGCACAGGCGCAACGTGAGCTGACCATCGAGTTGGGTGCTGGATAGAAAAACCCGGCGGGTGGCGTTGATCCGCTCCAGCAATGCCCGGTTGGCGCAGTCAGTACCCTCCCGAAGGCGGAACACGACGGTGGACAGCTGCGGGGGTTGCCCGACATCGAGTGCCGGCTCATCCGCGAGGCTCTGGTAGGCCTGCGCGGCGAGATCGAGCTTCTCGTCAAGCGTCGCCCGGAAGGCGCCGACGCCATGCAGGTGAAGCGGCAGCCACATCCGCAGCCCGCGGTGGTCGCGGGTGAGCTCCGTTCCTAGATCCGCGTAGTCGGGCAGGGCTCCGGGTGTGAGGTCGTGCAGGTAACCGCTGGGAACGTCGTCGCTGTGCGCAGCGAGCAGGGACGTCGATTCCCGCACCAGCAGCACACCGGTTCCGTAGGGCAGGAACAAGCTCTTGTGCGGGTCGAGCGAGATCGATTCGGCCCGCTCGATTCCGCGGAGTCGATCCCGACCTCGGGCGGTGAGCTGAAAGAATCCGCCGTAACACCCATCGACGTGCAACCACATGTCCTGAGCTGCGGCCAGCTCGGCCAGCGCGTCAAGGGGGTCGATGACCCCGGCGTTGGTGGTCCCGGCAGTGCCGACCAGCAGGAACGGGCGAAGGCCACGCGCGCGGTCCTGCGCGATCAGCTCCGCTGCGGCGGCGGGATCCACCCGTCGCCCGTCGCTGGTGGGAACCAGCCGCACTGCACCGGCGGGGAGCCCGGCGATCCGGGCCGCTTTGCGGATGCTGTGATGAGCCTGGTCAGACAGGTAGATCCGGCCGCGGCGCAGGTCGCCGTCAAGGTGGCCGTCGAGATGGCGCTGCCGGGCGGCGACAACCATCGACAGCATCGCCTGGGATCCGCCGGTGGTGATCAGGCCTCCAGCACCGGCCGGCAGATCGAATAGCGAGGTGAGCCAGCGGACTAGCCCGTCTTCCAACGCCACGAGTCCCGGCGCGAGGTCGGCCAGGCCGGTGTAGCGGTTGACGGTGCGGGCGATCAGCTCGCCCACCGCCGAGCTGACCACACCACCGCCGGGGATGTAGCCGAAATACCGCGGCCCGGCTGTCTCGATGGCGACCGCGGCGGCTGCGAACGCGAGGTCAAGCAGGTCGCCCACCGGCTGCGGATCCTCACCGGGTGGCGCATCGAAGGAGCCGTGGCTCCCGGTCGCCGCGGCCGGAGCGCTCTCCAGGCCGTCGACGAAGGCGCTGATCCGCCTGGCTACTTGCGCTATCAACTGCTGGGTCTGATGACCGTCCAGCTCCAAGGGCCAGCTATCCACTCGCCGCACTCTAGGGTCGTGAGCGCGTGAGATGAGGGTCGGTGATGCCGCCGGGGCACGCCCAGCGGGCGATGTCCCACCCGGCGCGGCCGGCGCCGGCTTGGTAGGCGCTTTCGTAGAAGTCGAGCACCGCGGCGCGCGGATCGGGCAGTGTTCGAGCGTCGGCGTAGCGCAGCACCGCGAGATGGCTGCCGCGTCGCTCGATCCACTGGGCGACCGCGGGCCGCAGCGGCTCGCCAGCCAGCCCGCTGGGTTCCGGGCTGGTGTAGGAGTAGAAGGCCGGTTCGGGGAAGGCGTCGTCGCCGAACCAGAAGCCGAAGCTGATCACGTCCCGGGAGTAGGCTTCCCGGGTGACCGGATCGGTCGCCGCCGGGTGCTCGACATGTTTATCGCCGAATCGGGTTACCGCAATGTCGAAGGTATGCCAGAAGTGGTGCACCGGGCTGGTCTTGCCGGAGAAGCTCGCCGCGAATGTCTCCAGCACCAGGTTGACCTGGCTGAGCACCTTCCAGTAGCGGGTCACCGCCGCGGGGTCGTAGGTGGCGTGCTCGGTGTCCTCGGCGAAGGGCCGGCCGGAATCGAGCAGGTCGAACGGCCAGGGACAAGCGATGGTGACGGTGATGCCCAGGGTCGACAGCCCGCTGAACAACTGCTGATAGAAGCGGGCGACCGACTGCCCGGCAAGGGGAAACGAATACCGCTCACCGGTGAGTGCGGTGATGTCGAGCCGGTGGTCCAGGAAATCGAAGTCGATGGTGAAGATCGTGGCGCCGTCGGTCATCGGGCGGGTGGTGATGCCGCGGCCGGTGACGTGGAAGGGCACGTTCCACCAGTGGTTGCGCCGCGGGCTGGCCGCTAACCGGATCTTGCCTACGATCTGTGCGAACCGGTGCACCGTCGCGAGGGTGTCTTGCCACTCCGCTAACGGCATGTCGGGGAACAGCTCCACGGCTTCTCCTTTGATGCGCCGCGGTCACTCGGAGATCGTAACGGTGAGCAGCCGCGCCCCGGTGAGGTCCAGCCCTAGCCGCCCATCGCTGCTGGCATAGCGCAGCACCACACCGGTGCAGTTCGGGCAGCGCACCACCAGGGCGGGTGCGTCGGCATAGAGCGGGTGCGCGGCCAGCGGCGCGGTGTTCCCGCAGCCCGCGCAGGTGGCCATGGCCACCGTCAGATCAACGGTGAACAGTTCGGTGAGCGGGCCGGCAGCCGCATTGGCGTCCAGCCGACGATCGCCCCCCTCGTCACGATCGGTCATCATGGGCCTCCGCTGGCTCCGAAACGTTCGGTCTTGATCCGGCGTGGGTGGTGCCCGAGTTCGATCAACGCGCCGGCGACGATCTCGACGAAGCCGGTTGGGCCACACACCAGCACATCCGGTTCCCGCGCCGGCGGCACGGTCTGCTCGGCCAGCAGCGAAGTGTCGACCCGCCCGGTCAGCCCCGTCCACCCTGCGGGTGCCCCGCAGGTAAGGGTCACGGTCACCTCGACACTCGGCGGGTGGTCCTCCAGCTCGACCCGGCCGATCACATCGTCGACGGTTCGAGCGGAGTACAGCAGCCGAACCGGCCGTGCGCCGCCGGTGGCGCGGTGATGACCGAGCATGGACAGGAACGGCGCCAGGCCGGGTGGCAACCGGCCGGGTGGGCCAGTGCGGCGCCGACCGGTGAACCCGCGGGATACAAACGACATACCCGCATCCCTCCCGTCATGGTCTGTCCAACGAATTGTCCACCAGGACCGCGCGGGCCTTGGCGGTCTTGACGGCCGCGGTGAGGGTGTCGATGTCATAAGCGCCGTAATGCCGCCGGCCGTTGATGAAGAAAGTGGGAGTGCCGGAGACGCCGCTGAGGTTGGCCGACTCGACGGCCTCGGCGATCCGGGCAGCGTAGGTATGGTCGCGCAGCTCGGCGCGGAACCGGTCCAGATCCAGGCCGAGCTCACCCGCGTACCGGGTCAGATCACTCGGCCGCAAATCTCCCTGGTGATCCAGCAGCAGGTCGTGCATCCGCCAGAACTCACCCTGGCTGGCCGCCGCCTCGGCCGCCTCGGCCGCCAGCTGGGCCCGCGGGTGGACGTCGGTGAGCGGCAGGTGCCGCCAGACGTAGCGCACCTCGCCGAAGTCGGCGAGCAGCTCCCGGACGACCGGTTCGGCCTGGCCGCAGTACGGGCACTCGAAATCGCCATACTCGACCACGGTCACCAACGCCTCGGCCGGGCCGCGGATGTGGTCGCGCCCCGGATCGACCGGATCGACCAGGTCGATGATCGGTTCCGCGGTGCCCAGCAGGGCCTGGATCCGCCGCCGCGGGGGCAGTAGCGCGGTGCCGCCGAAGACGGCCCAGGCCGCGATGGACGCGCACAGCGCCGCGGACAGCACGCCGAGCTTGGCCTCCTGCAGCTGGGCGCCGTCGAAGGCAAGCGTGGCGATCAGCAAGGAGACGGTGAATCCGATACCGGCGATCGCGCCGCCACCGGCGACGGCGGCCCACCCGACCGGGGGCCGCAGCTGGGCCGGGTTCAGCCGGGTGACCAGCCAGGAGGTCGCGACAATACCGATCGGCTTGCCCGCGACATAGCCGATCAGGATCCCCAGCGTGATCGGCGAGGTGTAGGCCCGGGACAGGAACTCACTGTTGATCGTGATGCCGGCGTTGCCCAGGGCGAATAGCGGCACGATCAAGTAGCTGGTCCACGGGTGGTAGAGCTGGAGCAATCGCTCGTTGGGCGACAGCGCCGCCACCAACCCCGTGGTTGCCGAACGCGCGAGCTCAGGAGTCGGTTGCTCGCGGAAGAGCCGGAACAAGCCCGTTGCCCGCTCCAGATCGCCAAGCGCAGGCGGATACGCGTACGTCAGCAGGCCCATCGCCAGGCCGACGGAGATGGGCTCGATCCCCGAGAACAACAGCGCCACCCAGGCGGCCGCGCCGAGTAACGCGTAGATCGGGCCGAACCGTATCCG
Organism: Pseudonocardiaceae bacterium; assembly: GCA_035640615.1. Classification (GTDB taxonomy): domain Bacteria; phylum Actinomycetota; class Actinomycetes; order Mycobacteriales; family Pseudonocardiaceae. Next base: position 10,431 of record DASQVU010000320.1, on the reverse strand, counting down.
CCCGGCACGCACCAAGAGCACCACCGCGAAGATCCCAAGCGCGATGGCCAGCGGCCGCAGCTGGATGTGCCCGCTGTAAGCCGTCGCGATGACGACCAGAGCGACGAGGTCGTCGACGACCACCACGGTGAGCAGGAAGGCCCGCACGCTGTCCGGCAGCCGCCGACCGACCAGTGCGAGCAGGCCAAGCGCGAACGCCGTGTCCGTCGACATCGCGATACCCCAGCCATGTGCCGACGGTCTCCCGGCGTTCACCGCGAGGTAGATCGCAACCGGCACGACCATCCCGCCGATACCTGCAAGCAGCGGCAGCGCGACCCGCCGCCGCTCCCGCAGCTCACCCATGTCGAATTCGCGGCGCGCTTCCAGCCCGATGATGAAGAAGAAGAACGTCATCAGCCCGCTGTTGAGCCACTCACGAAGGGTCAGCGATACGCCGGCACCGCCGAGCCGGATCGACAGCGGTGTCCGCCACACCAACTCATACGATGCGTAATCGATATTTGCCCACGCCAGCGCGATCAGGGTGGCGGCCAGCAGGATGGCTGCGCTGCCCGACTCGGTGCGCAGAAAGGCACGCAGGGGTGTTTCCAACCTGCGTGCCCAGGTCGTGCGCTCAGTGAACGGCGCGGTGGAGGATTCGGTCAAGGTCGGAACGGTCAGCTGCGCAGGAATGCCAGGATCTCGGCGTTGAAGGTCTGGGCGTGGGTGACGTTGAGACCGTGGGGGGCGTCTGGGACTAAGACGAGCTTGCTGCCGTCGATGGCTTCGGCGGTGCGCCGGCCGCTGACCTCGAACGGCACGATCGCGTCCGAGTCGCCGTGGATGACCAGGGTGGGGATGGAGAATTTGGTCAGGTCGTCGCGGAAGTCGGTCTTGGTGAACGCGGTGGTGCAGTCGAGGGTGCCTTTGGGTGACGCGGCTGCGGCGATCGCGACGTTGTAGCGCCGCAGCGGTTCGCTGACCAGGTCGGTGCGGCCCCGGACGGAGAAGAAGTTGGTGACGAACTGGTCGACGAAGGCGATGCGGTCGGCGCGGATGCCGTCGTGGAACGCGGTGAGCGCGGCGTCGTCGATGCCGCCGTCGGGGTTGTCGGCGCTCTTGTACAGGTACGGCGGGACGGCCGCCGCGAACACGGCCTTGGCGACGCGGTCGGTGCCATACCGGCCGACGTAGCGCGCTACCTCGCCGCCGCCCATGGAGAACCCGACCAGGGTCACGCCGGTCAGGTCGAGGTGTTCGATGAGTTGGTGCAGGTCGGCGGCGAAAGTGTCGTAGTCGTAGCCGTCCCAGGGCTGCGCCGAGGCGCCGAATCCGCGGCGGTCATAGATGATCACTCGGTAACCGTCGTCAACGAGTGCGGGAACCTGATGTTCCCACGAGCGGCCGGATAGTGGCCATCCGTGGATAAGGACCACGGGCTGTCCCGAGCCCCGGTCCTCGTAGTACAGCTCGACGGGTGTGCCGTTGTCTTCGCTGACGGTGACGCGTCCCATGTGGCTCCTTTCGTAACAACATGTGGCCGCACCCGATAGACCAATGGGGCGATGGTTGTCTGAAACTCATCTTGGGGGGACGTCATGCGACGATCAATCATTCGTTCTGTAACGATTACTACTGTGCTCAGCGGCACTATCCTCGCCGCTGCCGGCATGGCCGCCGCTGCTGATCAGCAACGCCCAACGGGCGGCGACAACCCGTCAGCACGATCCACCTGCAACTCCTCCGACCGTTATTCCGACCTAGGCTGCATGCTCGGCTGGGCACCGTTCTTCAAGTAGGCCGGCGGACACCGGTCAGCTCAGCTGCCGGGCGAGATCCACTACGGCAGCGACCAGTTCGTTCCCTTCCAGGAGTGCGGCGTCGTTGTGATCGGCGCCGGCCACTTCGAGGACCCGTACCGGGCCTGCCGCAGCGGCCGCCACCGCCACGCTCTCCGCAGGGGGCACGATGGCATCGGCGGTGCCGTAGATGACCGCTGTGGGCACGCGGATCTGGCTGATCAGCGTGGTCACCGGGAACCGGTCGCGCAGCATCAGCCGGACCGGGAGCAGCGGGTAGTGCCGGGCGCCGACCGCGGCAAGGTCGGTGAACGGCGAGCGCAGCACAAGCCCACCGGGAGGCTGCTCGGCGGCGAGCCGGGTGGCTACTGCCGCCCCGAGGCTCTCCCCGAAGTAGATCAGCCGGTCCGGCGCCACCCCGTGGTCGATCAGGTATGAGCGCGCGGCGCGCGCGTCGATGATCAGTCCCTGCTCCGAGGGGTTGCCGGGATTGCCGCCGTAGCCGCGGTAGTCCAGCAGCAGGACCCCCAAACCCTTGGCGGCCAGCCGGCGCGCCAGCGGCGCCCGCAGCTCCCGGGAGCCACCGTTGCCCGGCATGACCAGAACCGAGACGCCGCTATCCGCGGTGGTGGGGGTGGCATACCAGGCACCCAGCGCCAGCCCGTCCTCGGTATGAAGGGTGACTTCCTGGGCCGTGGGCAGCACGCTCGCGGCACTCGGCACGGCGGTATCTGGGAAGTAGATCATCCGGCGCTGCAGCACCCACAGCGCGGTGAGCGGGGCCGCCACGGCGCCAAGCAGCACCAATCCGGCGCTCAGCACTCTTCCCATTGTGGCGCTCCGCGCCGGCCCGATTGGGCTGCCCGGCAGACTGACACGGTGGACGCTATAACCGTCCGGGACGACATCCGCGCGGCGCTCGCCGACGGCCGTCCAGTCGTGGCGCTGGAGTCCAGCGTGATCGCCCACGGGCTACCAGCTCCCGAGAATGTTCGCGTCGCTCATTCCCTCCAGGATGCCGTGCGAGCGGCCGGCGCGACGCCGGCGACGGTGGGAGTGATCGGGGGACAGCTGCGGGTGGGCCTGCAGCCCGACGAGATAGACCACCTCGGGACGTCCGGCGACGTGCTGAAGTGCGCTGCCGCAGACCTCGGGTGGGCGATCGCCTGCGGTGCGGATGGGGCGACGACGGTGTCCGCGACGGTGTTCGCGGCCGCGTCGGTGGGCATCGACGTGGTCGCCACCGGCGGCATCGGCGGTGTCCACCGTGGGGATACCGGTGATATCTCAGCAGATTTGCCCACCCTCGCGCGGCATCCTGTCGCGGTGGTCGCGGCCGGCGCGAAGAGCATCCTCGACCTGCCGCGAACCCTGGAGGCGCTGGAGACGCTCGGCGTTGCGGTCGTTGGGCTGGGCACGCGGGAGTTCCCCGCCTTCTATGCCCGCGGCAGCGGCCTCGCACTCGACAAGCAGGCGGACCACCCCGAGGAAATCGCCCGGTTCTGCGTTATCCGCTGGCGCCGGCTCGCCCAGCGCAGTGGCGTCCTGGTCGCCTGCCCCTGCCCAGAAGATCAAGCGCTGCGGCCTGCCGAGGTCGAGGAGGCGACAGCCGGCGCACTGCGCGACGCCGCGGCTCGCGGCGTGTCCGGGAAAGCCCTCACTCCGTGGCTGTTGGGCTCGGTGGCCACGACGCTCGGCGCGCGGGCTATAGCCGCTAACCATGCGCTGCTGCTCAACAACGCGCGGGTCGGCGCGAACCTTGCCACTGCGCTGTGCCAGCTCAGCCCGCCGGCAGCGACCTGATGGTCTCCACGAGTATGTCGATCAGGTGGCGGCGGGTTCTGCGGTCCATGCCGCCCAGCACCGCCTGCACGCGCCGGCCCGTCTCCGGGTCGGCATCACCGATAATCCCTCCCGCAGCGATGGTGAGGCTGAGCCGGACGCGTCGGCGGTCAGCTGGATCGGGCGTGCGGCACACCAGCCCGGCGTATACCAGCCGATCGACCATGGCGGAGGTGGCCGGCGGTCGGGTTCCCAGCGCGCGTGCCAGGTCGGTCAGTCCCACCGGCGCCAGTGCCGCGATCACATGCAGCGCGGTCAGCTGTACCAGCGTCATACCCCGACCGGCCCAGACGGCGGGGCTGGCCACGACGACCGAGCGCAAGTGGTCCACGAGCCAGTCGACATCCTCGGGTGTCACAACACCGGCGGCTCGCTCGGCGTGCTGCTGTCTCGTCGCCATGCGATCTCCTCGGCCAACAGCGGCCGTTGCCTCGCGCGCTTGAACGCATGCAGTTGCTACTTCAATCTCGCGGCACGCAATGGATGTTACTTACCGCCTAGTGCTCCGAGCCGGCCCATCACTGTCTGTGACCGCTTCCCAAGAAGCTGTGAGCTTGTGTGCAGCTTGCTCACACCTCACTCAGCCATAACTAAGAGCGCAAGGCTGTTCCGTCGACGAGAAGAAGGGAAAGGCAGATGGGAATCAGACCGTGGGATTGGAAGGGCAAGCCGGACCGGGACGGCAGGCGGCGGCCTGACCGGGATGACTGGAAACGGGACGACGATGACCGCCGCAGGAAGCGCTGCAAATAGCACCGCGTAAGTGACAGGGGGTCTCCTTCGTGCGCCCGGGAAGGAGACCCCCAATCGAATGGGGGACAATTGTGCTCACGCAGCCCGCTGCCGCGCCGCGTCCGCGAGACATCTTCCGCCGGTTCTGGCCCGATGCGCGGCCGTTTCGAGCCTGGTTAGGTCTTGGCCTCCTCCTGGTACTGGTGGCGCCGCTGCTCGATACCGCCACGATCTGGTTGTTTAAGCTCCTGATCGATGACGTGCTGGTGGTTCGCAACTTCGCTGCGTTCGGACGGATAGCTGCGGCCTATGTGGCGATCACTGTGCTTGCGGCAGCGGTGCAATTCGCTGACGGCTACCTCGCGGCATGGATTGGGGAAAATTTCCTGCACCGGTTGCGTACGCGGGTGTTCTCCCATTTGCAAACACTTTCGGTGAGCTTTTTCGACCGGCGGCCCCTCGGCGACATTTTGAGCCGGCTGGGCGGGGATCTAAGCGCAATCGAGAATCTGGTGCTCTCCGCAGTGACCGAAACCGTCGCGCAGGCCGTCAAAATCATCTTGTTCGCCGGTGTCCTGTGCTACCTGAACTGGCAGCTCGCGCTCGTGTCGTCGGTGGCGGTACCGGTGTGCTGGCTGTCCGCGCGGTTCTTCTCCGTGCGGATCAAAGCCGCGTCCCGGGAAGTCCGCCGGCGTAGCGGCTTGATCAGCACGGTGGCCGAGGAGAGCCTAGGAAACGCCCCGTTGATCCAGGTGTATGGCCGCCAGCAAGCCGAGATCACCCGCTTCGCCGTGCACAGCCGGGGCAGTGTCGACGCCGAGCTCACGGCCACCCGCCTGCGAGCGGTGTACTCGTCGGTGGCCGACCTGCTTGAGGTGGTCGCAGCGCTGGTCATCATCGGTTTGGGGGTATGGGAGCTGACCAGTGACCGCATCACGCTGGGCGGCCTCCTGGTTTTCCTGGTGTACCTCTCCCAGTTTTACAGCCCGATTCGCGGGCTCGGTCAGCTGTCGAACACCGTCTACGCCGCTGCTGCAGGTGCCGAACGCATCATTGACCTGCTCGACGCTCAGCCTGAGATACGCGCTCCTGCTCACCCGGTCCAGTTGCGCCGCCTAAGCGGCGAACTTTCCGTCGACCGGGTGAGCTTCCATTACCCGGATACCGCCGCCGCTGCATTGAGCGAGATCAGCTTCACCGTGGCACCAGGGCGCAGCGTTGCGCTGGTCGGCGCCAGCGGCGCAGGCAAGACCACCCTGACCAAACTGCTGCTTCGCCTGCATGATCCGAGTACCGGTGCAATCTGGCTGGACGGCATCGATATCCGGAACTTCGACCCCGACCAGCTGCGCGCCAGCATGGCCGCCGTCCTGCAGGAGACCCTGCTGCTGGACGGCACGATCGCGGAGAACATCCTGGCCGGCTGCCCGGGCGCCACCGAGCACCAGATGGTCGCGGCCGCAGTGGCTGCCGATGCCCACGAGTTCATCACTGCGCTACCCGAGGGATATGGCACCCGAGTAGGGCAACGTGGCCGGCTGCTCTCCGGCGGGCAACGCCAGCGCATCGCGATAGCCCGCGCCATGATCCGGGACGCGCCGGTGTTGATTCTCGACGAACCCACTACCGGCCTCGACGCGCAGGCCGCCGCGCGACTGCTGACGCCGTTGCGGCGGCTGATGACCGGGCGCACCACCATCGTGATCTCGCATCACCTGACCACCGTCACCGACGTCGATCAGATCATCTATCTCGACCACGGCCGCGTCACCGAGACCGGCACCCACCGGGAGCTACTCGCCCGCAACGCCGACTACGCCCACCTGTACCGCCTATCCCGCTGAACGCCCCCGCGCGGGTGCACCTTCTGTGACGCCCCCGGCGCGGGGCCTCATGGATGCTTAAGCACCTGGTCAGCTCGCCAGGATCGCTTCGCAGCTGCGGATGGCCGCTTGGTAGCTCTGGATGGTGTGGTGGTCCAGCAGCGGTTCGCTGAGCTGATCGCGCCAGTACCGGATGGCGTGCAAGGCCACTGCCCGGGTGCAGGCGGGACTGGTATTGGGCGGTAGGCCGAGCCGGGCTGTCGCTGCCATGCCGTGGCCGCCAAGGATGTGATTGAGAGCGATGCGGGTGGGTTCCGGCACCGGCAAATCCGCCAGCCCGGCCAGCATCCGCAGCTCGGTGAAGCAGTGGTTGTCGGCGAGCAGCCGGTCGGTTGCGCGGAATATCCGCGCGGTGTGAGGGCTGCGGTGGCGTAGCAGGACGCTGCGCAAGGTGCGCAGCGCTGAGTGTGCCTTGAGCTGCAGGTGACGGCTGCCGAACCGGGTGCACAGGGTGTCGCGGAGCTGGTCCAGCCCGCTGTGGCGGACCAGCTGTGCCGCCAGCGTGGGGGCGTCCCGGGCGCCGAAGCGGATCAGCGAGATCGAGATTCGGATGCCGACCATCCCGAAGCCGGCTACCAGCAGCTCTCGATCTGGCGCGGCGATAGCCAGGTCGCTTGTCACCAAGCGGCCAGACGAGACGAGGGCCGTCTCGAGGACGTCGTCGGGCAGCGCGGCAAGCTGCGCGAGAGTGCTGAATTCACGTTGCCGCAGCGTCCGGCCGCGTAGCGCGAGCAATCCGGACACCGCGACGAAGTCCCGGTGCAGGCCGCTCAACTCGGGGGCGGTGCGCAGCTGGGCGCTGAGGCGCCGAGCAGAATCAAGTGAGGCCGTGCGTCCCCCGTCGGTTTCGTCGGCCCGAGACACCACTCCGACGATGCCGAGCGCGCCGCGCCCGGTGCTGGCGTGCTCGTGGAGGCTACGCAGCAGCGTCACGTCGGCGCTGTGCAGGGAACGCATCAGGTAGACGATCGCGTCCGCCTCGCAGCTGCCTTCCTCGGGGGTGAGGAAGGCGCGGGTGCGCGCGGAGACGTCGTAAGAGTTCGACGACGTCCCCGGGGTGTCGACCAGGGTGTACTCCTCGAGCAGCGAGGACGGCCAGCCGACCTCCAGATGCTCCACCCGGTCCGCGCTCACCGACCCGAGGTCCAGCTGCAGCCGGCCGTTGGTGCGGCACACCGGCAGGGCGGTGTGCCGCCCGCCGTCGTGGGTGAGGTCGACGCGCGGTGTGACCGACCGGGAAAACCAGGTGACCACCCGGGTGCATTCGGTGGCGTCGGTGGGGGCGATCTCTTCCCCGACCAGGGCGTTGAGCAGCGTGGATTTCCCGGACTTCAACGTCCCGGCCAGCGCCACCCGCAACGGCTCATCGAGGCGACGTTCGCAGGCCGCCAGCTCCGCGTCGACATCAGCGCTGATCCTGGGATCGGCGGAGAGCTCGCTGCGGGCATCGCGGATGAGCATCCGCGCCAGCTCCACCGTGCTCATCACAGCGCCGAGGCCCGGACGCGCAGCTGGCGCAGCTCACTGAGGCAGTTGTGTACCTCGGCGATGCGGCCGGCGCGGTGCTCGGTGTGGATCTGGTTGGCCTCGTGCGCGGCTCGCAGCGCATCGTCGGCCGAGCGCAACATCTCGGTAGCGGTCGCCGTGAAGTGATCACGCAGGATCCGCTGCGCCTCGCGCAGCCGGTACTTCGACTCCTTGCCGACCTGGAAGATCACATCATCCATCAGGCGGGCGACCGCGGCCTTGGCTTCGGCTTGGCGCCGGGCGCTCTGGGCCTTGCGGTCTTCCCAGAATGTGTTCGCGCCGAGCAACACCCCCGCACCGATCGACCACGGGTTCACCAGCGCCAATCCTGCGAGGCTGGTCATCAGCCCGACCATCAGGACGCCGCCGTAGGACCCCCGCATGCTGCTGAGCACCCGCTGGACCGTGCCGGCCTTGCGGCCCTCCAGCGGCTCCAGGGACTGGACCGGATCGAGGATCGAGCCGGTGTAGTCAAGGTAGAGCTGCGGGACCGCGACCTGCCCTTCCTCGGCAAACCGGGCTGCCACCTTCGCCGCGAGGTCCCGGGACCGGGTGTGCGCCAGGACGAAGTTGTCCTGGACGGATTCGGCGATACGGCCGTTGATCCAGGTGCCGAATTCTGCCCAGCGCTTGGCCGGGTCCGAGGACATGATGTTCGCATCGGCCTCGCGGACCACGCTGCGCAGCCGGTGCCGCAGGTCGTGTTCGACGTCGACACTCAGCTCGGTCACGCCGTCGCCGAGTACGAGCTGCCAGTTCGCGGTGCGCTGGCGCAGTGCCTCGGCGGCCTGGCGGGCTTGTTCCAGCCGCTGGACGAGTTCGGCCCCGTTGCGTGGATCGTTCAGGGCGTCCAGCTCGGCGTTCAGTGCCATCGCGAGATGGTCGGAGACGAACCGAACATCGTTGACGACCGCGTGGCGCAGCACCGCCTCGGCGTCACCGACCACCCGCTGGGACAGGAAATCGACCAGTTGCGGCACGCCCGATTCGATGGCGAGCTCGGTGTCATTGCTGCGCCGGGCGGTCTCGCTCATCGCTGCCGACAGCGGTAGCAGCGGGATGTCCAGGCCTGCGTTGGTCAGGTGTTTGCGGTCGGCGCGTTGGATATCGGGCCACCGCGGGTACAGGTCGATCTTGGTGATCACGCCGATGACAGTGGGGCACAGCTGCTGGATCTGCCGCAGATAGGCGATCTCCGGTTCGGTGTATTCCTGGCTGGCATCGGAGACGAACAGAACGGCGTCGGCTCCAGGTAGCAGGGACAGGACCGTGCCGGCGCGGGCGGTGTCCATGCCTGAGGTTCCAGGAGTGTCGATCAGTACAACGCCTTGAGCGAGCAGATCATGGGAGGTGCCGACCTCGAGGCGGGGCACCGGGCCGGCGCCGGCAGCGGGGGTGTCCGCCTGGATCGGCCGTACAAACTCCGAATCGGCGTAGCTCACGACGACCGGACCAGCCGGGCCTTTTGCGGTCACCGGCGCCCCGATGATCGACTCGACCAGTGTGCTCATGCCCTGGCCGGTCTGTCCGGTCACCACGATGCGCAGCCGCGGATCGGTCACCCGGCTGCGTGCTTGGGCGAGTCGGGTGCCGAGGTCCGGCCGCCGTGCCGCGTCGGTGAGCACGCGTAGCCGGTCGAGCAGATCGGTCATCACAGTGGTCGACTCGGTGCGGGCAGCCGCTTCGGTCATGACGGACATGGCGTTCTCCTTGGGGGAAGCGTTTTGACGACCTGGCCGGCCCGCGCCCGGCAACCAGGACGCGGGCCGGCGGGTGATCAGTGGTGGACGAGGGCGGTGTGGTCAGTCGCCGGGTGCTGGACCCCGCTGTCTGGGGCGGTGGTGCTCGGAGTGAGCCCGCTGGACAGCCCGTCCGGCGTCGACGACAACCCAGGGTGAGCGCTGTCCGCCGGCGCTGCGGTGCCGATACTCGTGGTTGCTGGGTGCGCATCGAGCCCGGACCCGGCACTGTCGGTCGACGCGGACATCGGGTGCACACTGGTGGCCGATGCGGCGGGTGCACTCGGTACAGCACCGGTACCGGTGCTCGCCGGGGTGGTGCTGGGTGCCGGGTGGTTGGCCGGTACGGCCGGTGTTGCCGGGGTGGTGCTGGTTCCCGCGGCGGTGCTTGACACACCGGACGGCTGGGGCGCGCCCTGGTCAGTTGCCGGCTGATCGCCGATGTGCTGAATGTTCGACGCCGTGGCCGGGGCCGTGGCACCGTTCGTGCTGCCAGGGTCAGCCGGACGCAGTGCGCTGACGTCGCTGCCGTGGTGCACGTTGGGCCCCTTGGTCGTTGAACCGCCCAGGTCCACAGTTGGAGCTTGGGCGCCCGGCGTGGCCGCCGGGGCGGAACCTGTGGCCGCCGGGTTGGCGGCCGATGGACCGGCAGCCGCGGTCCAAGACGGGTTCGTGGCAGTACCAGATCCTGCGCCCTGCTGGGCAGCGTGCACGTCGGTGGCGTGGCGCGCCGTGGTGTTGGTCGCGGGTGAGGATTTCGCTGGAGCAGGGGTCGAGCTGCCGTAATTGGCTGGTGGGGCGAACCCGCTGCCCAACGTCGACGAGTGCGCCACAGTCGTGGTCAGCGGCTGGGAAGCCGCGGGAAACTTCGCCGCCGAGCTCACCGGAGTGGTGGTAACCGGCTGACCCGGCGCGGCGCTGCCCGCG
>DASQVU010000319.1:0-2112 GCA_035640615.1 Pseudonocardiaceae bacterium | reverse complement strand
CTTGCCCAGCTTCCTGCTCTGAGTGCGCTCTCGGTTAGATAAGGAGTCCCGTCCATTGAAGTGCTCGCTCCCAGCCTCAAATGATACGGCGGCTGGCACCGAGAGAGGGCAAGAGCGTGAAGATAGCCCATGCCACGCTGTTCCCTCGTGGGACGTGGAGCGCGCGAGCCCTGGTGCTCGCGCTCCTGCTACCGTTGCTGCTCCCGATCATACGGCCTGCGACTGGAGCCGCGTCAGCCGTCCAGCCGTACGTCGGCCTGCATCTAGACTTCCGGGCCGGCGACTTCAGCAGGGACAGCCTTACGGGGGGTCGCAGTCGATGCCCAGCACGGACAGGCGGACGTCCACCTCGGAGCGACCGACTGGGTTGCCGGACAGGCGTCCACAGTCTACGGCACCGCGCCCGACCGCTCCGACACACTCGAGTCGGCCCCACTCAACGCGACGCACCCATTTGACCAGGCGATCGCCTCCTGGGACGCTCAGACGCCGACCGGGACCTGGCTGCAGGTCGAACTCCGCGCCTACTGACCCGACAGCAGCCGCTGGACGAAGTACTACACGATGGCGGTCTGGGCGTCGGGTAGCGACACGATCCTGCGTCACAGCGTGGACGGCCAGACGGACGGCGATGGCAACGTCGTCACCGACACCCTCGCGCTTGCGGGTGGCCCCGTCTACACGCGCTACCAGTACCGGCTCACCCTCGTCACGGTCGATCCAACGGTCAGTCCGCACGTCCGGCTTGTCGGGGTCATGACGTCGAACTCCCAGCGCGAGACGGTCGGCGCGGGCACGCCCTCGAACCACCGCGCCTGGGGCACCGATCTTTCCGTGCCGCCGCACTCCCAGATGCTCTACCCAAACGGCGGCGAGGGGTGGTGCTCGCCGACATCGACCGCCATGGTGCTGGGCTACTGGGGCTACAACGTGGCGGTACCCGACGCCGCTGCTGCCACCTACGACGCGAGCTACAAGGGCACGGGCAACTGGACGTTCAACACTGCGTTCGCGGCGACCTACGGGCTGGAGACCTACGTCACGCGCCTCGGCTCGATGACCGACGTCGAGGACTGGGTGACGCTGGGCATCCCGGTGGTGATCAGCGTGGCCTTCGCGCCCGGCGAGCTCCCCGGCGCGCCGATGCCGTCGAGCGACGGCCACCTACTGGTGGTGCGCGGCTTCGACGCGTCGGGCAACGTGATCACCAACGACCCCGCCGCAGCCTCGGACGCGGCCGTCCGGGTGGTCTACGACCGAGCGACCCTGGAGCGCCTCTGGCTGGCGAGCTCCGGCGGCACCGTCTACCTGATCTACCCGCAGGGCCACGCCGGGGACGGCGTGGCCGGTTCCGGCTCAACGTCGGACTCGATCCACTTTCCCCAAACGGGTCACTACCTGTCCAACGGTTTCAAGGCCTTTATGTGGTCGCCGCGGTCGGTGATGGAACTCAGCACTTCGCGATAAGGCGGCACCTGCCGCTGGTCGTTGGTGCTCCTGAGATATGCTAGGTCATCCAGCCACTTCGGCATGGCGTCGGGAGCCAAGCTCCGTCCACCAAGCTGTACCAGTGCCATCGCCAAGAGCATCGGGGCGAAAGCGGCTGCGATACCCCGGCGAAGAGTCTTGTCCGTCTGTGCCCGTGCGGAATCCCTGCCTCCGCCGTTCACCGAGAGCCCTGCCATGATCCCGACCACGACCAGGTTTGAGAGCAGGGACGCCCCACCACGACTAAGGAAAGGGAAGGTCAACCCCGTGAAGGGCAACACCCCAGTCATACCGCCAACCGGCAGGATAACCTGGATCAAAAGTAGGAGTGTAAGGCTCGCCATCAGCAAGCCTTCGGGCTGGCTCGCGTGGGCCTCGGTCCACTCCAGGCTCCGAACAATGAGGGAAACGAGCAGCAGGAGAACAACAACAATGCCTGCCAGTCCCCACGATTCACCCACTGTCGCCAAGGCGATGCCCTCCATCACCTTGCGGAACTCCCGCAGCAAGCCCGCTACATCAAAGTAGGTGAGCAGGCTGGCCACGTCGAAATAGATCTGCAAGGCGATGATCTTGCCTTCCCTGATCTGATAATGGCGGTCGTAGTGAGGCAGGTAGAGAGCG
>DASQVU010000318.1:0-3007 GCA_035640615.1 Pseudonocardiaceae bacterium | reverse complement strand
GGTACTGGGCGCCCGCACCGTGAAACTGTTGGCTGGTCAGCTACTGCCGGGCCTGGAGTCTTGGCTGCGCGGGGAACTTCAGTGCACGGCGGACCTTTATCCGCTTGGGCTGGCGCAAACGATCGGCCATCTCCGCCACATCGAACGCTTCTTCCAGCACGCCGCGACCGGCACGCTACCGTCAGTAAGCATCGTCGACCCCGACTTCGAGTTGTACTCCGAAGAGAACCCCCAAAACATCCAACTCGGTGAGGGCTTCGCCGCGGCGGTGATCAACGCCGTCATGCACGGCCCGGGCTGGCCGCATACCCTGCTCATCTGGCTGTATGACGAACACGGCGGGTACTACGACCACGTGCCGCCACCACCGGCAGCAGAACCCGACAACGTGCCACCGCAAAGCCTGCACACCAGCACCGGACCGCTGCGGTGGCTGATCAAACACTCCGGGCTATCGCCACGGCTAACCACCCTGGACTCCGGCGATGGACGATACGACCGCTACGGATTCCGGGTGCCTGCGGTTGCCGTCTGCCCCTACGCCAAACCCGACTACGTGTCGTCCGCCGTGTTTGATCACACTTCGGTGCTCAAGCTCATTGAAGACAAGTGGAACCTGCCGCCATTAACCCGCCGGGATGCCAACGCAGTCGCACCGTGGGACCTCATCGATCTGTCCGCCCCACCACGGTTCGCCGATCCGCCGACACTGCCCCGGCCGGCAATCCCTTGGCGTGACTAATCCAACCAGCCAAGAGGGCATGGGTCGTCGACTCAGGTCGACGCGTTCGCGTCGGTGTCGCTAGTTACGATCGGGTCGCGTGCGGTCGATTGCGTTTGTTGGCATAGCATGATTTCGCGGGCCAGCACGGCGGGATCGGATGGATCGCCCCGGTATATTTGCGCTAGCCGTGCCCGCCGCCTGCCCTCATAGATCCAGTCTAGTTTCCTGCGCCATTTTTCCCTCAGCATCCCGTGTGCCTCGCTTTGCGCTCAATACTCAATCCTTATCGTGTCGGTACAGCAGCCAAGACTCATGCCCTGTTGGACGTCGGTCAGGGTCTACGTGGTTTAAGAGGCAGCCATGACCCATTTAGATACGAACGCACACGTCACACCGGCGGCGGCCCGATGACGACTGCCGCCAGGAACACCTTCTCTGCCACCTGTACCGAGTGAACGGTTGATCGGGGGCGGCATCCCGGTGGGTCAGGGGACGATGTATTCGACTTCGGGCAGTTGCACGTCGACGGTGGCTTCCGCGCCATTGGTCAGCTCTGCCGTGGTCAGCTCTCGCACGTTGCCCGCGCTGCACAGGTCGGCACGGACAGCCTGGACAGCGGCGATTCTCGGAGCCGAGTCGATCACCGTCACGGACGTGGCCTCGGCGCGCACCGAGCGTTTGGCGTCTGATTTGGCCTTGCGGATCTGGCGCAGCACGTCGGCCGCGATGACCAGAACCGACGGGTCACCATCAGGCAGTCCGTCAGCATGCGCCAGAGCGCGTAGCTCGGCCACGTCCGGCCAACTAGCCCGATGTATCGACCCGGCAACGAAACCGGGCAACGGCCCCGCGTCCGTCCGGGCCCACGACCAGGCCTCCTCGGTGATGTAGGGCAGAACCGGTGCGAACAGCCGAAGCAGCACCGACACGGCGAGGCACAGCGCCACCCGCGCTGAGTCGGAATCCGCACCGTCGCGGTAAGCGCGGACCTTGACCAGCTCAAGGTAGTCATCACAGAAGCGCCAGAAGAACTCTTCGGTGGCCTGCAGGGCCCGGGCGTAGTCGTAGTTCTCGAAGGCGCTGGTGGCCTCGCCGATCAGGGCGGCCAGCTGGGCCAGCATCGCGCGGTCGATCGCCTCGCTCACCTCAGCGTCGACCCGTGCCGGGGGCAGCCCGAAGGTGAACTTGGCGGCGTTGAGCACCTTGACCGCCAGCCGCCGGCCGATCTTCATCTGGCCGGGGTCGAACGCCGCGTCGAGACCGGGCCGGGCGTTGGCCGCCCAGTAGCGCACCGCGTCGGCGCCGTACTGCTCCAGCAGCTCCGTCGGCACCACCACGTTGCCGCGGGATTTCGACATCTTCTTGCGGTCCGGGTCGAGGATCCAGCCGGAGATCGCGACATGCTGCCACGGCAGGCTGTTGTGCTCGTAGTGGCTGCGCACCACCGTGGAGAACAACCAGGTACGGATGATGTCGTGGGCCTGCGGGCGCAGATCCATCGGGAACGTTCGAGCAAACAGGTCCGGATCGGCTTCCCAACCGCAGGCGATCTGCGGGGTCAGCGACGACGTTGCCCAGGTATCCATGATGTCGGGATCACCGGTGAACCCGCCCGGCTGGTCTCGCTGCTCGGCGGTGTAGCCAGGGGCCACGTGCGACTGCGGGTCAACGGGCAGCGCCGCCTCGTCCGGCATGATCGGGTGCTCATAGTCGGGGCAGCCCTGGTCGTCGAGCTGGTACCACAGCGGGATCGGCACGCCGAAGAACCGCTGGCGAGAAATCAGCCAGTCCCCGTTCAGGCCCTCTACCCAGTTGTCGTAGCGGTGGCGCATGTGATCCGGGTGCCAGTCGAGCTCCTTGCCTCGAGTGAGCAACTCGGCCCGCAGCTCCGCCGAACGGCCACCGTTGCGGATGTACCACTGGCGGGTGGTGACGATCTCCAGCGGCCGCTCGCCCTTCTCGTAGAACTTCACCGCGTGGGTGATGGGTCGTGGCTCGCCGAGCAGATCACCGGACTCCCGCAGCAACTCCACCATCTCCCGCTGGGCACCGGAGCTGGTCTTGCCGGCCAACCGCGCATAGGCCACCCGAGCCGCATCACTGGTCAGCCAGGACGGCGTCTCCGCGTCCAGCCGGCCAGCCTTGTTGATCACCGCGCGGGTCTCCAGCTCGAGCTCGCGCCACCACATCACGTCAGCGAGGTCGCCGAAGGTGCAGACCATGGCGATGCCGGTGCCCTTGTCCGGCTCGGCCCGGTGGTGGGCCAGCACCGGCACCTCGACG
>DASQVU010000317.1:0-3004 GCA_035640615.1 Pseudonocardiaceae bacterium | reverse complement strand
ACTGGTTGGGGATGTCGGCCTCGTGCCAGCGGCTCATGGGCGCACCGGCAGACTGCCGTCGAGGGCGGCGAGGACCGCCTGCTGCACGTCGGGCAGCACCTGCGCCACGGACACCGGCCGGCCCAGCTCAGCGGTCAGTGACGTCACGCCGGCATCGGCGATACCACAGGGCACGATCCGGTCGAACGCGGCGAGGTTGGGCTGGCAGTTGAGCGCGAACCCGTGCGTGGTCACCTCCCGGCTGATCCGGACGCCGATCGCGGCGATCTTGCGTTCGGGTCGTCCGGTAGCGTGGTCGGCCGCCAGCCACACCCCCGACCGTCCCGGGACCCGCCCGGCATCCACGCCCAACCCCGTGCACACCGCGATCAGCGCCTGTTCCAGGCGCCGCACGTAGTCGATCACGTCGACAGGCTGGGCCAACCTGATCAAGGGGTAGCCAACGAGCTGGCCCGGGCCGTGCCAGGTGATCTTGCCGCCACGGTCCACGTCGATGACTGGAGTGCCGTCGCGCGGCCGCTCCTCGGGCGTGGTCCGCCGCCCCGCGGTGTATACCGACGGGTGCTCCAGTAACAGCAGCACGTCAGGCCCGGTGCCATCGGCGCGGGCGGTGGCCAGTTCTCGTTGCAGTGCCCAGGCTCCGTGGTAGTCAACGGTGCCGAGGTAGCGGACCTCGACCGGCGCCGTAGTGACTCGGCATGAGTGGGTAGCGACGGTCACAACGGCGAGATTACGCCCGGCCCTGCTGGTATTTACTCCAGCGCCGCGGCCAGTGCTGCGGGCAACGTCGGATGCTGGAAGGGATAGCCGTGCTTGCGGAGCACCGCAGGCACCGCCCGCTGCCCGATCAACGCCATCTCATCGACGAGCTCGGCGCCGCGAACCAGGCGTAACGCGAAACCCGGCACCACGAACGGCGTCGGGCGGTGCATCGCCTCGCCTACGGCCCTGGTGAACTCGGCATTGGTCACCGGATCCGGACCGCAGAGATTTACCGGCCCGGCCAGCTCGTCGTTCTCCAATGCGAAACGGATCGCCCCCACCTCGTCATCCAGCGAGATCCACGGCATGTATTGCCGCCCGCTGCCCAACCGGCCGCCCAACCCAACCGCGAACAGTGGCTTGAGCTGGCCCATCAGCCCGCCAGACCGGGAGATCACCAGACCGGTGCGGGCCCGCACCACCCGCGCCCCCGCCTTCTCCGCAGCCGCCGTCGCGTTCTCCCAGTCCCGGCACACCCGCGCCAGAAAACCCGCGCCCATGGGGGCGGTTTCGTCGACCTGACGGTCCCCGGTATCCCCGTAGTAGCCCACCCCGGACGCGTTGACGAGCACCGGAATCCGGTGTTCGGCCACCGCCGAAGCGAGTACCTCGGTGGGCACGATCCGGCTGTCCCGGATGGCCTGCTTGACCTCTCCGGACCAGCGCCGGTTGCCCAATGCCGAGCCGCACAGGTTCACCACGGCATCGGCGCCCTCCAGCGTGCCGGCGTCCATGGTCGCTGCCGGCGGGTCCCAGGCCCGCTCATCAGGAGCGCGCGCCGGCCGCCGCACCAGCCGCAGGACGTCATGGCCCGCCTGGCGTAGCAGCGCTACCAGCGTGGTGCCGATGAGACCTGACGACCCCGCGATAACGACCCGCATGGGGAAGATCCTCTCGCCTTCCGGCTCAACCGCTACATTCCGAGGCCGGCCTCGAACGCACCGTCGGTCAGGCGCTGCTTGATGGTGTTGAGGAAGCGTGCCGCGTCAGCGCCGTCGACCAGCCGATGGTCATAGGACAAGGCCAGGTAGATGATCGAGCGGATCGCGATGGTGTCGCCCTCGTCGCCGCGGCCGTCGGAGAGCACCACTGGTCGCTTGACCACGCTGCCCGTACCGAGGATGCCGACCTGCGGCTGCAAGATGATCGGGGTATCGAAGAGCGCACCTCGCGAGCCGGTGTTGCTCAGCGTGAACGTGCCGCCGCTCATCTCATCTGGAGTGATCCTGTTGGTTCTGGTCCGGGCGGCGAGGTCGGCAATCCGGCGCGCAAGTCCGGCGATGTTGAGATCGCCCGCATCGTGGATCACCGGGACGAGCAGACCGCGCTCGGTGTCCACGGCGATACCGAGATGTTCCGCGTTGTGGTAGGTGATCTCGCCCTTGTCGGTGTCGATCGAGGCGTTCAGCTTGGGGTGCTGTTTCAGCGCCTCCACGGCGGCCTGGGCGAAGAACGGCAGGAACGATAGCTTGACACCCTCGCGGGCTTCGAACTCGCGCTTGGCCCGGTCGCGTAGCCGTGCGAGCCGGGTGATGTCGACCTCCACGACGGTGGTCAGCTGCGCGGAGACCTGCAGCGACTCCACCATCCGCTTGGCGATGACGCTGCGCATCCGCGACATCTTCTCGGTCCGGCCCCGGAGC
Source organism: Pseudonocardiaceae bacterium (assembly GCA_035640615.1). GTDB lineage: Bacteria > Actinomycetota > Actinomycetes > Mycobacteriales > Pseudonocardiaceae. The sequence continues at coordinate 599 of DASQVU010000317.1, read as the reverse complement.
TCGGAGACCGCCGGGGCCGGCAGGGCACTGGGTACCGCAGCGGTGGACGGCCACTGCGGTTCGGCCCTGGCCGGTGGTCGCGGTGCAGATCTCGGCTGAGGCTCGGGTGCCGGCTCCGGTTCCGGTTCGGGTTCCGGTGCCGGCTCAGGTTGGGGTGCTTTGACCGCGGCGAGTACATCCTGCTTCCGGATCCGGCCGCCGATCCCGGTGCCCTGCACGGTCGACAGGTCGACGCCGTGCTCGGTGGCGAGCTTGCGTACCAGCGGCGTCACGTACGGCGCACCAGTGTTATCGGTACTGATCTCGGGTACCGCTTCCCGTTCGGGCAAGGCGGGTTGGACGGATCGGTCAGGCTGATCCGCGGGCGCCGGACCTGCCTGGCGGTCACCGATGGCGGCGAGGGTGGCGCCGACGGCGACGGTCTCGTCCTGCGCCACCACGATCTCTAACACGGTGCCTGCGACCGGGGAGGGAATCTCGGTGTCGACCTTGTCGGTGGACACCTCGACGAGCGGCTCGTCCGCCTCGACGGTGTCACCGACTTGCTTGAGCCACCGAGTCACGGTGCCTTCGGTGACGCTTTCACCGAGTGCCGGCAT
>DASQVU010000316.1:0-2556 GCA_035640615.1 Pseudonocardiaceae bacterium | reverse complement strand
CGAGCACGCCTTCCCTGGGAACTCAGCATGGGGCTTGATCCGGTTGCACGCGCATGTCGCTGACGGTGAGGTCATCGTCACGGTCAGCGACAACGGCCGTTGGCGATCACCCATTGATTCCTGTGGTTACCGCGGCCGTGGACTACCACTGATCCATCAGCTCACTACTGAGGCGCACCTGACACCAAGCCCCTACGGAACGACTGTTCACCTCCGGCGTCAGCTGTCTCCAGGCTAGCCGACAGGTTGACTCAGCCAGCTGATTATTGCCTGGTAAGAGGCACACGTCCACGGGGAATGATTAACAATCTCCGATATTGAAATTGACCGTATTGGGGCCGACTTTATTAGCGGTACAGTGCATCTTCGACTCTATTGGCGGATCTTGTCGCGGTCATAGTGCGGCGATGATTGGCACGGTCGCACGCCACCGAGGGAGGAGCGCGGCCACCCGGGCGGTTTGCGTCGACTCGACCTACAGGCGTAGGCACGAACGCGGTAGTCAGTGAGGTGGTCTGTGTTGCCGCTGGTCGGGCAGGCATAGGGTGCGGGTGTGCAAGCGTCAGGGATTGACGGACCCGATTCCGATCGCGGTGGCGGGCTGGGTCCGGCGGATGAGCAGCTGGTGCGGATTGAGACCGCCCGGGTTGCACACGCTACGGGTGAGACGCTGGTGGTCACTGTGGCCGGGGAGATTGATTTGTTCACCGTGGATCGGTTGCGCGCCGCAGTCGCTGCCGGGTTCGCAGAGCTGCGTGAGGGCGAGATGTTGGTGCTTGACCTGACCAAGGTGACCTTTTTGGCTTCGCAGGGATTGCAGGCCCTGGTCGACATCACCCAGGCCGCCCAGCAGCGCCGCCACCCGCTACCGATTGTGGTCGATCACGCCAGGCCGGTGATCCGCCCGCTCCAGATCACCGGGCTGGACGAGGTGCTGGCGCTGTTCACCAGCATCGAAGACGCCCTGCACACGCCACGGTGATCACCGCTGCCTACCCAAGCGGCGCGGATGCCAGGGATGCCGCGTTGCCGCAGGCTCGGGCGCGGGGGACAATAACGCGGCCATGCCACCGATTGTGAATCCCGAAGATATCCTGCCGCCGGAAACGTCTCCGGGTGGGCCAAGCCGTGGCCAGCGTTTTGATTATCGACCACCCTCACGACCGTCGCCTGGGCTGCTGCACTTGGCGCTGCCGGCGGACCCCATCTCGATCTCGGTAGCTCGAGTTGGGCTGCGCCGCTGGCTTGCCGGCTGGTTATGGCCCGCTGATCAAGTCGACGACATCGTGCTGGCCGTCAGCGAGGCCGCGTCCAACGCCATCGAACACGCCTATGTCAACCAACCACCCGGAACGGTGGACATTCGCGGGCGGATCGAGGCAACACCATGCGGGCAGCGCCGGGTGACAATTATTGTGCGCGACCGCGGCCGCTGGCGACCGCCGCCGAGCGATCACGAAAACCGCCGCCGCGGCATTCCGATCATGCGGGCGTGCATGGACTCCGTGACCATTGAACAGCCCCACAATGACCCAGTGGGCACCCGGGTAATGCTGTGCAGCAAAGCGGTGCCCCCGCGAGAGGAACACTGCTAGCGCAGGTGGTCCCTGTCACTGGAGGCTGCTAGCACGTCCCCCAGTCCAGGCCGTTCCCTCATCCTGGCGGTCGATCTCGTCGCGGCAGCGATGTCAAGGCTGGCCGTAGGCCACCGCATGCGGCGCCCAGCGGCTTGGACATCGATGGCGCGACGTGGACCATCTCGGGACGTTAGAGGGGATGGCCTGCACGGCCCCGGGCCGAAAATGCACTGATTGAGGTGCACGATCAGCTCGGCACCATGGGTTCGGTCGGTACTTCAGTGACCACACGACCGACCTGCCATGCCGGGCTAATGATCTCCGCCCTTGCGGGGGGCTTTCCCGGCCACGCGCCCGCCGGGCCGACCCGCGCGAGCACGGCCGCCCGGCCGCGCGCAGCGTGCGGGATCGGCCGACGGGCACGCGAGCCAAATGACGAACTAACCAGTCCGCGCCGCCGCAGGCAGCCTTGATTCACCTTAGAGGGGAATTCGGCAACGCGCTGCACGCGCGATGCACGCGATGTAACAATGCGCTGTATCGCCCCAGGGGCCTGCAAAGTATTGTCGCGCTCGAACGCTCTGTTCCCCGTAGTTGGGAGCGGTGCCCGCTTGCTGGCGACAATCGGTGGTTCCCCTGGACGGGGGCTCTATTCCGACCCTGCCGGGGTAGAGGGAGCCCTCTACTCCGGTAGACCCCCCGGGTAAAGGGTCGTGACCTGCACGGTAGCGGGGGTAGACCCCTTATTCGGCGCTGCCTCTCTCAACCCTTCTATGACACTCTTAGGGTGGGTGCGCGGCGCCTGTGGGTGCCGAAGTGGTCATCCACGTCATGCGACCTGGGTGTATTCGTGATCAGCCCGCCGAGCCAGTCGCGACATCGGACGCAAAGGTCGGGCTGGGATGATGGCGGTGCGTGTGGTCTTAGTGGTGCTGCGTGCTGTAGGGCGCGGTGGGGCGGTGCTGGTTGAAATCCGTTG
>DASQVU010000315.1:0-4376 GCA_035640615.1 Pseudonocardiaceae bacterium | reverse complement strand
GATCCGACATCGACTCGCGGGGCAGTGTCCCGGTGTCGGTGGTCACCGCACCCGGCGGGCCGGACACCGGCACCCGGCCCGACGTCCCGTGGGAGCAGACCGTGATCTACGAGCTGCACGTACGCGGCTTCACCCGCACCCACCCCGAACTGCCACCCGAGCACCGCGGCACCTACTTGGGTCTGGCCCATCCGGCAGTGCTCGGCTATCTCACCGAGCTGGGTGTGACGACCGTGGAGCTGTTGCCGGTGGCCGCGTTCTGCCCGGAGCCGTCGCTGCTGCGCGCCGGGCGGACCAACTACTGGGGTTATTCCCCGCTGGCCATGCTCGCCGTCCATCCCGGGTATGCCGCGGTGCCCGGCGACGAGGTAGCGGAGTTCCGCACGATGGTGGCTGCGCTGCACGCTGCGGGCCTGGAGGTCATCGTCGATGTGGTGGCCAACCACACCTGCGAAGGTGATCTGAACGGTGTGACCCTGTGCTACCGGGGACTGGATGCGCCCGCCTACTACCTCGGGCAGGACCTCACCGGTTGCGGCAACACCCTGGACACCGGCTCGCTGACAGTGGTGCGGTTGATCACCGATGCGATGCGGTACTGGGCGGGTGAGCTGGGCGTCGACGGCTTCCGGCTGGATCTGGCCAGCGTGCTGGGACGCCCGCGGGGTGGGCCGTTCGACGCGGGAGCGCCGCTGCTCACCGCGATCGCCGCCGATCCGCTGCTGAGCACCCGAAAGCTCATCGCCGAGCCTTGGGACGCTACTGCTGACGGGTACCGGGTCGGTGCGTTTCCGGCCGACTTCAGCGAGTGGAACGGGCGCTTCCGGGACACCGTGCGGGATTTCTGGCGTGGCTTCCCCGGCGTCAGCGAGCTCGCCTCCCGGTTGGCCGGCAGTTCTGACCTCTACGCGGCCAGCGGGCGCCGGCCGTGGGCGTCGATCAACTTCATTACCGCGCATGACGGGTTCACATTGCGCGACCTGGTCTCCTACAACCGCAAGCACAACGACGCCAACGGCGAGAGCGGCGCAGACGGCACCGAGGACAACCGTTCGTGGAACTGCGGTGTCGAAGGGGAGACTGACGATCCGACGGTGCGCAGCCTGCGTGGCCGTCAGGCTCGGAACCTGCTGGCCACCCTGGTGTTGTCCACAGGGACCCCGATGCTGCTGGCCGGCGATGAACGCTGGCGCACGCAGGGCGGCAACAACAATCCCTACCCGCTCGACAACGAGACCTCGTGGCTGGACTGGTCGGCCGACCCGGACGCCGAGATGTTCACCGTGTTCACCCGCTACGTGCTTGCGCTGCGCAATACCACCCCCGCCTTGCGCCAACCCGAGTTCTTCGAGGGCCGGACCAGCCCCAGCGGCACTCCTGACCTGGTGTGGTTGCATCCCGACGGGCGTCCCATGGAGCTTGCCGACTGGCGCGATGGCAGTCAGCAAACTCTTGGCATGTGGATTGACGGTGCCGACGTGCGATCCCATCCGCGCGCGCCGGGTACCGACTCGTGGCTGCTGGTGCTACACGCCGCCGCCCTGCCGGTCATGTTCACGCTGCCCGGCCCGGAATACGGCGAGCGGTACGAGCCAGTGCTGGACACCGCTTCTCCCGACGGCACGCCCACGCATTCGCGAAGCCGCCGCCCGGGCACCCGCATGACCATCCCGCCGCGCACTGTCCTGCTCTTCCGCGCGATGCGCGGCTAGCCGCGCACCGCCCCCCGACATACCGCGCGCCCGATATGTCTCCATGTCGGGGGCGGGGGAAGGCCCGGAGTTAGGTAGCGAGGTGAAGGAGACCGAACTCGGCGGGGGTGGCCATCAGGGGATGCTGCGGCAGGACGCGGACGGTGTAGCCGACCAGACCGGCATGGGGTAGCCGCACGGTGGCTTCAAACCGGGTGCCGTCACAGTCCACGTCACCTTGCGGGTGCATGCTCACCACGAGCGGCTCCCGTAGCTCGTCGCCGTCGTCAACGCGACCCACAACGGCCTGCACCTGTACGTCGGACGGCTGCAGCCCACCCAGCGCGACGGCGGCCCGAACGGTCATCTCCGAGCCCAACGTGGGTGTGTCGGGCAGGCCGGAGATGTCTACCTGCGCGACTCGTACCGCCGGCCATGCGGCACGAACCCGCGAACGGTATCCGGCCAACGCGCGCGCCCCGGAGAAGTCGTCAGCGAACACCACAGCAGCCGACTCGGCGGCTGGCGCGTAGAGCCGTTCCACGTACTCCTGCACCATGCGGGAGGCCTGCACTTGCGGGCTCAGCGTGGCCAGGGTGTGGCGCACCAGTGATACCCAGCTGGTGGGCACCCCGCCGGGGCCCCGGTCGTAGAACTGCGGAGCCACTTGAGTGGCGATCAGCTCGTACAGCGCGTTCGCTTCCAGGGCGTCGCGCCGGTGCGGATTCTCCACGCCGTCGGCGGTCGGGACCGCCCAGCCGTTCTTGCCGTCGTAGAGCTCGTCCCACCAGCCGTCCCGGATGGACAGGTTCAACCCGCCGTTGAGTGCCGATTTCATGCCTGAGGTGCCGCAGGCCTCCAACGGCCGCAGCGGATTGTTCAACCACACATCGCAACCCCAGTACAGGTACCGGGCCATCGACATGTCGTAGTCCGGCAAGAACACCATCCGGTGGCGCACGTCCGGCGCGTCAGCGAACTGCACGACCTGCTGGATCAACGCCTTGCCGCCATCGTCGGCAGGGTGCGACTTGCCCGCAATGATCAGCTGAACCGGGTGATGAGGGTCCAGCAACAGCGCGCGGAGCCGCTCCCGGTCACACAGCATCAAGGTCAACCGCTTGTAGGTGGGGACCCGGCGAGCGAACCCGATGGTGAGTACCTCGGGATCGAAAACCCGCGAGGTCCAGCCGAGCTCCGGGGCGGACGCGCCGCGTTCCAGCCAGGCGGCCCGGATCCGCCTGCGCACTTCCTCCACCAGCTTTGCGCGCAGCGCGCAGCGAAGGTCCCACAGCGCGTTATCGGGCACCGACAGTGCCGCCGTACCATTCGCAGCCGGCTTATCAGGCTCAGCGAGCAGCGCGGTGACCTCCCGTGCCGTCCACGTCGACCCGTGCACCCCGTTGGTGACCGATCCGATCGGCACCTCGTCGACGTCGAACTGGGGCCACAAACCGCGGAACATCGCCCGAGACACGGCGCCATGCAGCTGGGACACGCCGTTGGCGCGCTGGGCTAGGCGCAGCCCCATGTGCGCCATGTTGAACATGCTTGGGCCGTCCTCGGCGCCCAGCGCCAGCACCCGCTCAACGTTCACCCCGGGCAGCAGCGCGCGCTCCGACGATGAGTCCCCGAAGTGGTAGCGGACCAGATCAACCGGGAAACGGTCGATGCCTGCGGGCACCGGCGTGTGGGTGGTGAACACGGTACCGGCGCGTACCGCGGTCAGCGCCTCGTCGAAGGCCAACCCCTCCGCGCTGACCAGCTCACGGATCCGTTCCAGGCCGAGGAACCCGCAGTGACCCTCGTTAGTGTGAAACACCGTGGGTTCGGGGTGGCCCGTGAGCCTGCAGAACAGCCGCACCGCACGGACTCCGCCGATCCCGGCGAGGATTTCCTGGGTGATCCGATGAGCTTGGTCACCACCGTAGAGCCGGTCGGTGACCCCGCGCAGATCGTCAGGATTTTCCTCGATGTCGGAGTCCAGCAACAGCAGCGGCACCCGGCCGATATCGGCCCGCCAGATCCGGGCGCGGAGCATCCGTCCGCGCGGCATGCCGACCGCGACCAGCAGCGGCGCGCCCGTCGCGTCGGCCAACAGGCTCAGCGGCAGTCCTTGCGGGTCGAGTGCCGGGTAGTGCTCCAGCTGCCAGCCATCCAGCGATAACGATTGCCGGAAGTACCCAGAACCGTACAGGAGCCCCACTCCGATCAGCGGAACTCCCAGATCGGAGGCGGCCTTGAGGTGGTCACCTGCCAGCACGCCCAGGCCGCCGGAGTAGAACGGCAGCACCTCCGACACCCCGAACTCCATCGAGAAATACGCGATCGAAGACGGCAGAGTAGGCAGTTCCGCTAAGCGCTGCTGGTACCACCGCGGTTCCTCCAAGTAGCGGCGCAGGTCTTCAGCGAGCCCGGCGGTGCGCGCCACCACGGTCTCGTCCGCGGCCAGCGTGCTCAGCCGCCGGGGCGCGATCTCGCCGAGAAGCCGCACCGGATCACCGCTGACTGCGGCCCAGGTGTGCTCGTCCAATGCAGCGAACAGGTCCTGGGTCGGCTGGTGCCAGGTCCACCGCAGGTTGGTGGCTAGCGTCTCCAGCGGCGCGAGCGGCGCAGGCAGCTGGGCGCGGACGGTGAAGCGGCGCAGTGCTCTCACGGGCGGAGTTTATCTTGCGAGAACGAGTT
>DASQVU010000314.1:0-6957 GCA_035640615.1 Pseudonocardiaceae bacterium | reverse complement strand
AGGGCACCAGCATCGAGACCGTCGATCACGTACGCATCTAGATGCGCTAAGTCGCAGCGGTCAGGCAGGTTTCCCGTCTCGCTGGCGTAGCCGCGGCCGGCCACAAACCGTTCAGCGACCAGCGGTACATAGCTCCGCCGCTGGCTTGCCCGGCCGATGAACGACTGGCCACAGGGATAGGCAAAGGTCTTCGGCTGCACGCCGAGAAGATCCTGGATGACCTGGCTGGCAGCGTCGATGTCCGTGGCGATCTCGCGCATCGTCTTGTCCTCGAGCGCGTTGGCACGGGAGAACTCGAAGTTGGCGCTGCATGGGTGCGTCCTCGTGTGGTTGCCGATCTCGTGACCTGACAACGCCACCGCCCGCCAGCGGTCAGGCGCTGCCGCAACACCGCTGGGTAGAACATAGAAACTCGCTCGGATCCCGTACTCCTGCAAGATCCGGATTGCCTCAAGCTGGCTGGCTCGGGCGTCGTCGAACGACAGGCTCAGCGCAACCGCCGCATCCGACGGAAAGACTCTTGACATGACTCCAGTATCTGCGCCAGCGACGGTAGCGACGGCATTGTTGGTCGACCGCCGGACGACTGAGCTACAGTCCTAAGGCTGCGATCGCGTTGGACGCGGGCGATGGATGAGTTAGACGCCAGGCTGCACCGGATCGGACAGCATCCCTTCCGCGCGAAGTTCCGGCTGCGCGGCCGGGACCGCGCGGTGGTTGACCTGCGCGGCATTACGACCGTCCGTAGACACGCCGAGGAGCTGGTCCAACGCAGGCTGGCCCCGGCCCAACCGCGCAACGACGGCCGTCAGACGCCCTACCGCGGGCATCCGGTGTTCGTCGCGCAGCACGCCACCGCGACGTGCTGCCGCACCTGCCTGGCGCGCTGGCATGACATCCCCGCCGGGCACGCGCTCGACGACGCCGAGCGAAACTACGTCGTCGAGGCGATCTGCCGATGGATCACGGGACAGTACGCCCCGCACCGCCCGCCGCCGTGACCGGATTGAGGTGCCGCGTCCACCAGGGCGCGGCCTGGTGAGCCCGTCTTGACACCGATCAAATCCAGTGGTTGTCGTGACGGAGGTAGAAGTCCTGCTGTTCCTCGGCGCTCATGTTCGCGAGCTGTGCGAATCCCGCAAAATAATCCTCGCGGGGCGCCCCAGGAGTGAACAACAGCAGCATCGACGCTGGGGCGTCGGAGGCGTTGTGGAAGGCGTGCAGCCCGCCGACGGGGACATAAAGGAAGTCGCCGGGAGTGCCATCGATCCACTTTTCACCGTTGAACAGCCGGATCGTGCCGGACAGGATGAAGAAGGATTCCGAGATAGTTCTATGAAAATGGGTGCTCGGTCCCCTGCCGCTGGCGGGCATGTCGATGCGGTAGAGGCCGAATTCGCCGCCGGTGGACAGGCCGGTGGCCAGGTAGTGAGTGCGCTGGCTGCGGCTGGCGCCGGTGACACCGCCGTCGTCGCCCCCGGAGATGAGGTCGGGTTCGGTGTCCGCAGGCCGAAACGATGAGTTGATCAATCCCTTCGTCCCGCCGTAGCGAGGTGGCGGGTAGGACAGGAACGACATGTCGGCTCTCCTTTGTCATACCGATTGCGGCGTCATCGCCAGCCTCAACCGCTGGTCAATCATCCGTCCAACAGATGTTTGTTCATCCGTACGATCGCTACGGACCTCGTCGTCGCGGACGTGATGATGCCCGGCCTCGACGGCTTGGCGCTCCTGGAGGAGCGACGCCGGTCATCCTGGTGACCGCGCACGCCGGCGAGGAGTCCACGATCGAAGGGCTTCTCGCCGGCGCCGAGATGCGCGCCCTTTCCGCCGGAATAGTTCACGGTGGTTTGCATCGGCATCTCGGTGTGGCGGGGTCTCCAGCTCCACGCGTTGGGGCTTGTGCTGAGCTATCGCGATGCTTCGACGGCTCATGATCGGCGGTGTGGTGACGACCTGCTGCACTATCGCGATGTCCTGTGTCGACAGCCCACCGGATCCGGCACGACCGGCGCTGGTTTCCTGCACGCAGGCCACCTGGGAGACGATGACTCCACGGGAGCGAGTGGGTCAGTTGTTTTTGCTGGGCGTACCAGCCAACTCAGCTGATGGGCAGACGTCGACGATCGAACGGTTGGCTCCCGGCGGGGTGTTTTTGATTGGCCGCAGCACCGCGGGGGTGGCCGCCACGGCCGTCACCACCGGCGCCATCCAACAACGCGGGAGCAGCGCCAGTGGTGGCGTCGGGATGTTTGTGGCCACCGACCAAGAGGGCGGCCAGGTCCAAGTCCTCTCTGGACCTGGCTTCTCACAGATTCCCAGCGCCAAGGTTCAAGGCGGGTGGAAGCCTGAAGTGTTGACGGCCGCCGCTACCGGCTGGGGCCAAGAGCTACGAGCCGCCGGCGTTAACGTCGACCTTGCTCCCGTGGCTGATGTGCTCTCCCCCGAGCTTGGCAGCGCAAACGCGGCGATCGGGCGCTATGACCGTGCGTATGGCACCGATCCACAGGTGGTCGCCACGCACGTCCTGGCCTTCGCGCGGGGCATGCGTGAGGCTGGGGTGGTCAGCACGGTCAAACACTTCCCTGGCCTGGGCAGGGTGCGGGACAACACCGACTTCTCATCCGGTGTGGTGGATGAGCAGACCACTGCGACCGACCCTGACCTACTGCCGTTTTCCCGCGCGTCCCGGATGGAAACGCCATGGATGATGGTGTCCTCGGCGATCTACTCGAGAATCGACGCCCAACAGCCAGCCAGCTTCTCCGCAGCAATCATCACTGCCTTGCTCCGGGAGAAAATCGGTTACCGGGGCCTGGTCGTGTCCGACGATCTGGGCCGGGCCAAGCAGGTTGCCGCCGTGCCAGCCGGGCAGCGCGCGGTGCGGTTCCTCCGCGCCGGGGGAGATATCGTGCTGACTGCCGACCCGACCACCTTAGGACCGATGATCGACGAGGTACTGTCCACCGCAACCAGCGACCTGGAATTCGCCGGGCGAATAACCGAGTCGCAACGGCGCATCCTTGAGGCCAAAACCCGTCTTGGCTTGCTGCCATGCGGCCGCTCCTGATCGTGAACAGGGCGTCCGCTGCATGCGATCACAGGAATGGCTGGTCGTCCGCGGAACAGGTGGTGCCGTCGGCGGGCGGCTGCAAGGTGATCAGGTAGTTGGCCTCCGCGGCGCTGGCGCACGCGCTGTGCACGTTCAGCGTCGTGTGGCCATAGCCTTCGACGATCAGCAACCGGGCGTCCCCGAGTTCGTCGGTGGTGGCCTGCGCGTTCCATAGCGGAGTCTCGGGGTCGTAACGGTTGTTTACGACCAGGATCGGGTGCTGCCGGGGACGGTTCCATGGGCCAAGGTAACGATCATGGTCGGCAGCGGGCCAGGCAAGGCATTGCGCCATGTCGAACAGCGCAGTCAGCCCAAAGTACGGTTGGCGCTGGTCTTCTGTCGGGATGAGCTGCTGGTAGGCCTGCGGATCGCGCGGGTAGTCGCTGTCCACGCATTGGACGGCGAGAAAAGATCCGGAATGGCTGGGTATATATGGATCGAGAGGCAATGGCTGACCCGTCGCCGCGGCGCCAGCGGGGTGCAGCGAGTCATAGAGGCCCTGTAGCGCCGTGGCCAGATTGCGCCAGCGAGTCGAGCCGTGCAGGTCGTAAGAAACCGTACTTAATACTGCGGCCAGGCTGGTGCCTCCGCTGCCGCCCTGCTTGAGCCTGGCCAGGATGTCGGCGAACTTGCGACGCGGATCACCTGCGGAAAATGCGCATCGAGGTCCAGCTTGGGCACAGCGGTCAAAAAATGCATCGAGTTCCTCGGCTTGCGAGCGTGCAGTATCCGCGCGCACGTCGACCGGTAACTGCTCCTGACCGGGTCGACCGGTTGAATTGGCCACCAGATCCAGCGCCCCGTCGAAGACCATGGCGCGCGTGCGATCGGGAAACAGGTTGCTGTAGCTGGCGCCAACATAGGTGCCGTAGGAATAGCCGAGAAAGCTCAGACTGTCGTCACCGACCGCCTGCCGCAGCAGCTCCAGATCGCGTGCTGTGTTAGCCGACGAGGTGTGTGCTAGCAGCTCACCGGATGCTGCCGCGCAGCTGTGGCCCAGCGCTGCGCTGCTGGCGAAAAACTGTGCCTGCTGATCAGGACGCACCGGCGAACCCACCAGCTTGTCGGCGGTTTCGGCGTTACTGGTACATCGCACAGGGGTGCTACCACCGACGCCGCGAGGATCGAAGCTCACAAGATCGAAGCGTTGGCGCAGCACCTCAGGATAGGTGAGGCCGAGCCTTCGCAGCCCACCGACACCTGGGGTTCCTGGACCACCGAAGTTGACGAATAGCGAACCGATGCGGTGGACCGGATCCGCCGCCGGCAATCTGATCACCGACAGCGTGACCATTGCACCGTGCGGCTGATTGTAGTCAAGTGGCACCGTCGCGGTGGCGCACTGGAACAACCGGCCGCAACTACGCCACTGCAGTACCGGTATTGCCGCACCGTTGATACCCAGCACCGGCGAAACCTGCTGGGCCGGGGACAGCGTCCGAGGAAGGTTGTGGTTATGGCCAGGCGAGTTATGGTCATGCCCAGCACTGCAGGCGGGTCCGATCAGCGCGGCTAACGTGATGAGCCCCGCGGCGAGCCGCGATGACCTCAAGACAGCGACCCGCAAGATCGCGTACTCGCGCAACGCTGCATCGCAGTCCCTTCGGCGCCAGCGTGGGCTCACCAGCGCGGGCTGGCGGGCCTGACGCTAACCACCTACGCCCACGTCCCATGGAACGCTCCCTATACCAGCGCCTCGGCTTTCATATCATGACTGAAGATCAATGACCGAGGGGCTCCGCCGCATCCGCGACCATGAGCAGGCTCGAGGATTCGCCCAATGGCCCCGCGTCACCATGCGCCGCCCCGTCGACAGCTAGCGCAGAAGCCGGCTTCCGCTATGTCGCGCCGGTGCGATCGCCGGGAAACCAGCAGTACGATTTCACCGACATGATCGCCGGCGGAGCGGTGCGATTTCGAGCGAGGGTGGTTGTCAGGCCGGCAGTCGCAGTTCTGCACCGTCCCAGCGGCGACGCAGCCAGCGGTCGTGTGTTGCGACGACCACGCGATTGGCGCGGTCTGTAACGCTTCCTCCAACTCTTCGGCGAGGGTCAGCGACAGATGGTTGGTCGGCTCATCCAGTAACAGCACGTCACAGTGCTGCCCGAGGAGCATGGCCAGCGCCAGCCGGCAACGCTGACCGACTGAAAGCCGCCCGACCGCAAGGGTCAACGCCCGACCAGGTAGCAGCCCCGAGTTCGCTCAACGCGGGAACACCCGATCATGGCTGGCCAACACGACCAGGCCAGACAGCTGCCGCAGGTGCTGTTCCAGAAACCCGATCGCCTCATCGTCGAGATGGTTGGTCGGCTCATCGAGCAACAGCGCGCCGAGCTGGCGGATCAGCAGCGCGGCCAGGGCCAGCCGCGAACGCTGACCACCCGACAACGTCCGAAGCCGACGATCATCGGCCATCCCGGCCAAGCCCAGTTCCCCGAGCAGGAGGTGGGCCCGGCGACCTGCCTGGTCACCGGGAGTCGTCAGCGACTACGGGCACTACACTGGCTGCCAGCGATGCCCATGTCGACGACCTTGTCGCCCAGCTACGGCGACTGCGAGTTCGGCATCCGGTGACGAGCCAACTGATCGTGGCCACCGAGGTCTTCGGAGATCAGCACGCATGTTTCGAGGAAATGGCCCGGTCCCTGATCGGGCATGACCCGGATTTTTTGGACGCTATGCTCGACCGCTTCGACGACACCTACCGTGATCTGGTCCCAGCGCGGCTACCGCAGCCCGGCGTTGCGGGTGCAGGCTGATCCCGCGGCCGGGGGCCTGCTCACCGACCGCGACCTCGCCGACGCGCTGGCTGTCGGCGCGTCACCCAGTTCTATCGCTCCCTGATCAGCTTGACAGCGCCGACCGCTGAACTGGCCGGTCAACCGACGACCGTATGTCGCGGCAGCCGTTCAGCGAGCGTCCTGGTCGCTTCACCGCAACAGGGTTGCTACTCGTAGTAACAGCAGTGAGGATCGTTGCCGGATTCACAAGATCGATGACCACGAGATAGCGCCGGGATAACCGGTCGTTCGATAGACCTTAGCGAGGAGCAAGCAACCATGGACTGGCGTGACCATGCGGCCTGTAGAGATGAGGATCCAGAGCTGTTTTTTCCAGTAGGGACGAGCGGTCCCGCGTTGCTGCAGATCGCCGAAGCGAAGACTGTGTGTCGGCGCTGTCCGGTCAGTTCTGAGTGTCTCAAGTGGGCGCTGACCTCAGGGCAGGATGCGGGCGTGTGGGGGTGTATGAGCGAGGACGAGCGGCGCGCGCTCAAGCGGCGCAACGCAGGCACCGGGACTCGTATCAACGCCTGAGCCTGATAGCGACTGAACCGGGTTTGTATCTCGGAATTCACCCCGCTGGATCTTCTCGTATTCTCTAGCTGGCACTGATGCCCCTATGGATGTCAAGCTGTTTCGGGTGGAGAGGTGACGATCTGGTACATCTCGGGAGCCATGTAACGCTTTAAGCAGCGAATGACTTCGCGATGGCCAAATAATGATACTTCGCGCCGTGCAAGGTAGGGCGCGAGAGACGGTCGGATATCTCGAGCTCGTGGGGAGCTGGGTTCCCTATGAGATCGACAGAATGCGCGTAGGTCGCTGCGTGCTTGCCTGAAGCGAATTGAGAAGGCTCATCCAGCGCTGGGCGCACATCTGGCAGCGACGGTCAAGACGGGCTACTTCTGTTCCTACCGGCCGGAGGTGCCTGTCGAGTGGAGGACCTGACAGAACCGCCGAGCCGCCGTGCGGATGTGACGGGGTTTTTCCGCAGGGCATCCTGGAGCCCCCTCCAACTCCTCCTGACCGTCTAGCGCTGTGATGCCTTCCCCTCCAGAGGGATCG
>DASQVU010000313.1:0-10608 GCA_035640615.1 Pseudonocardiaceae bacterium | reverse complement strand
GGATCTCCAGCTTCGCCCGGTAGATGCCGGCGGCAAGGGTCTTGGCGTGCGGGGTGACCGGCGTACCTCGATCGCGGGAGCCCCCGATCACTAGGGTCGGCGCCGCTATCCGACCGAGCAGCCGGCGACCGTCCCAGCTGGCGATGGCTGAGCAGCATCCAACATAGCCGTCGTCGGATGTCTTAGTGATCATCTGGATGCATTGCTCCACGACCTCCGGGTGAGCGGCAGCCCACCCAGGGGTGAACCAGCCGGTGACCACATCCGCGGCGATCTCGCCCGTGCCGAGCCAACGAACTAAGGCGGCTCGCTCAATGAACGGGCCGTGGTCATCGTAATGCGCCGTGGTGCTGCAGAGAACGAGCGACGACAACCGCTTGGGCGCGCGCGCGGCCAGCCAGATGCCGACCATTCCGCCCAGGGACAGCCCGCAGAAGGCAGCGCGCTCGATGTTGAGCCGATCCAGCAGCGCTAGTACATCGAGGGCCATGTCCTCGATTGCGTAGGTGCTGTGCGGAACTGGAGATCGGCCGTGACCGCGATGGTCGTATCGCAGTATCTGGAATTGCTCGGCGAGCGCCTTCACGTGTGGCTGCCAGATATCGAGGGTGCTGCCCAACGGCCCGGCCAGTACCAGGGTCGGCGAATCGGGCGACCCGGTGAGCTCGTGGTAAACCTCGACGCTTCTCATGCGCCGAACTCTAGCGCCAGCTCACCAAGGTGACCCGTGAAATGACTGAACTGGCAGGACAAGAGGCTGGGAGCCACTGCTTCCCGGGGCTCGCCGATGTTGCTGGTGGCTCGCTGTCCTCGGGCGCGGCCAGTATGGGCCGTTGCAGTGCGGGCGGTGGGGGTCGAGCGCATCAACACCGAAGGCGGTGAGTGAATTCTCATCGGGGCGAGCGGCGCGACCAGACGTACCACAGCTGGCGGCTGATGCCGAAATAGCGACAGATCATCGCTACATTTCGCCGCTCACCTCGGTGACATGGTCGATTGTGTTCTAGGTGACTTCCGGGCTCATCCGGCGTATACACCGGATCAGGCAGAAGCAGAGACGCTTGGGAACACCTCGTACTTAGTGCCTCCTGCGCCACCACTGCTGGGCGGTAAGCAAGATCCAATCACGGAGAAACCAAGCCCAGGACAACACCGCAACACCCAGCAGCACTCGCCTTGCACGCCGCACAGCTACCCCCTGTCAGCGATCTACACACAGTACTGAGCTTTAGGACAGTGAAAGTCTATGGGATTCCTCGACCATGACGTCGAGATCCGAAAGATCATCTGTTCAGCCCGCTGCGATCGAGTTACTCAACGCCCAGTACCGCACCGCCGTGCGGGCCAGAGAACGCTTCCCGAGCGAACGAGCTGCGCTTGAGTGCCTCTGCGTCATCACCCGCTCGCTGACGGACCGGACGCCGCCAGGCACGCTGGGTCGCAGACTGTACAAGATCTGCACAGACATCAATGCCGACGACTCGGGACAAGTACCCTTCGCCGCAGCATGCGTCAAGAATCGATAGACCGTCAGCGGGGCCGATCGCGTCTAACACCGGCTCGAAGAAGGATCGGTATCCGGTGGCTACGGTCGGTGTCGTTGCATTTATCATGCTCATTAAACCGATGCCGGTGTTGAATAAGTGATAAAGGTACGCATCCCTTTCAGTTGCGACGAACGCAACGGGATCGTGACAAGCAGCTGCCGCCGAAGCGTGGGCAAGACCACAACCCGCTACGGCACCCAACAGAGGCCCCGCGGGTTCAACCGATCCTGGAATGTTCGGATCCTCAGGCAGCAGCGCCCAGGATCACTGTGCACCACGACGCATCTGTGGATCATCGCTCGCCAACCTGGACGTCCATCCCCGCGTGGCCATCGCGATCCTGCGTCATGCACAGTTCGCGATCACGATGGAGATCTACACCGAGGTCTCCGATCAGGCCGCGCGTGCCGGGCTGAAGAAGCTGGGGGACAGTCTCGAATGACCTACTGCGGTACTTCGCTGCTGTACGGACCGCGAGAAGGGCCGTTTAGTCCACGATGGACGGCCTTCGACCTTTGGGTGAGTGACGGGACTCGAACCCGCGACATCCTGGACCACAACCAGGTGCTCTACCAGCTGAGCTACACCCACCATGCGCTGGCATGGCCAGCGGCGCTGACCATGGTAGCGGGTTGAGTAGCGGTTACCGATCGGGTACCGGTGCGCTGACGAACCGGGCCGCCGCCTGCGCTTCCTCCGAGGTAGGTCCTGGCGCGGGCACGAACAGGGTGCGCCGGTAGTAGGCCAGTTCGCGGATGGACTCGGTGATGTCGGCCAGGGCCCGATGTGCGAGGCTCTTAGCTGGCTGCGCGTAGTACACCCGCGGATACCAGCGCCGGCACAGCTCCTTGATGGACGACACATCGACCATCCGGTAATGCAGATGACCGTCGAGTTCGGCCATGTCGCGGGCCAGAAATGCCCGGTCGGTGGCCACCGAGTTGCCGGCCAGCGGTGCCGTCCGAGGCTCCGGGACCCAGGCTCGGATGTAGGCCAGTACCTGCCGCTCTGCCTCGGCAAGGGTCACGGTGGAACGCCGCACCGCGTCGGTCAGGCCGGAGCGTGCGTGCATCTCCCGCACCACCTCCGGCATCGAATCCAGCGCAGCGTCATCGGCGTGGATTACCACGTCGACGCCCTCACCGAGCACTCGCAGCTCGCCATCGGTGACCAGCGCAGCGATCTCGATCAGCGCATCCTTGCCGAGGTCGAGCCCCGTCATCTCGCAGTCGATCCACACCAGACGGTCGTTCACGCCCATGATCCTAGTGGGTGCGCGGCCACCACCGCCTCATGCAGCAGGAACGGCTCGAGAAGTCCCGGAACCGCCTGCTGAGCAACGGCCAGCCCGTCCGCGGTTCTGATGTCGATCACGGCATAGTGGCCATGCCCAGCGGCGGTGATGGCGGTCACGGTGACCAGGCCGACCCGCCGCTGGAAAAAAGACTGCGACACCGTCCAACCGATCACTCCGGTGCGCTGCACAGCAATGGTGGACCGCACCCCGGCGCCGTGGCGGGTGACCAGGTAGCGGCCGGTGAGAGCATGCCCGAGGTTGCAGTAGGCGTCCACGGCGAGCAGCGCCGGCACCGGAAGCAGACCCACCGTTACCCAGGCCGCCCACGGTGGCACCGGTGCCAACCACAGCGCTGCGGCGGCTGCCAACACCGGCAGCGCTGCGCGCACCAGCCGGCGCCGCAGCGCCACCAGCGGGTGCTTGCACAACCTCATGCTGGTGGGGGAGGGCAGCTCGGCGAGCACTGCACCGGCCACGCGGTGCGCCTCGCCGGCCGGCGCGGGCGGCAACAGGGTGCCCCGGCCATGGCTTCGACGACCGCCCAACCCGGTCGCTACCGCGACCGTTCGTGCTCCACGACCGACTCGCAGCAGTGGCGATTCGATGACCGCGACGCCCCGCAAGCGACGCTCCTCCAGCGACACCGACCGAGTGGTAAGCAGTCCATGGCGGACCCTCAACGTGCCGCCTGGCTCGCGCACCAGCCGGAAGCCCCACCAAGCCTCGACGAAAATAAGTACCGAGCCCACCAGCGCGATCACCAACATCAGCACGGCGAATACGGTGACCCCCAGCCACAGCGGCGCCGTGGTCAGCCGCTCACCGACTCTGCCAAGATCGATAGCTTGCGCACCGACATCGTTGATGAGCTGCGCGGACGCGCCGGCGACGGCCCCCACGGCGACCAGGCTGGATACCGTGAGCGGGGCGAAACGCAACCAGGACCACTTCATCACCGCCAACTCGACGGCTGCTGGAGCAACCAACGTTGATTGCGGACCGGCAACCGGCAGATCCAGCAGCCGCTGCCGCACCCGGTCGGCTTCGCTGGCGGAGATCGCATCGAGGGTCAGTTCACGGGATTCGACGCCGTCGGCGCGCTCCCCGGTGCCGATTCTCAGCACTGACAAACCGAACAGCCGGTGGGCGAGTCCGGCGGTTACGTCAACGCTGCGAATGCGGTCCCGCGGGATTGACCGGGCGTTTCGCACCAGTAACCCCGAACGCAGCTCGACGCGTTCGCTGGTAATCCGGTATGTGGTGGTGAACCACCGCAGCGTTCCGGTGAGCAGCACGACCAGCACGGCGGCCAGCAGTCCGTAGACGCGCCCGCCGAAGTCCCGCTCAATGCGGACGATCAGTATCACCACGATGACGGGAAGGAACCCGGTGAGCTGACGCAACGGCGTCACCGCGAGCATCCGAGGGTCCAGGCGTCGCCAGCCGGACTCGCCAGCTGGGGTCACGTGGCGTCCCCGGGCGTTGCCTGGGTGGTCTCGGTCAGTCGCGTCACGAGGTCGTCGGCCACCGCCCGATCCAGCCCCGCCACCCGCAGCGCACCTGCCGCCGACGCCGTGGTGACGATGACGGTGGCGAGCCCGAACAGCTGCTGCAGCGGACCGCGTTCGGTGTCGATGGTCTGGATTCGGGACATCGGTGCAACGCGCCATTCTTGATTTAGCCAGCCCCGCAAGGTGTAGACCGCATGATCGGTGGTCTCCCAGCGGTGCACCCGGAACCGCCATCGGGGCATCACCAGCAGGTAAGCCAGGCCGATAACCGCTACCGCGGCGGTGCCGGGCACCAACCACGGCCGCGCGTCGACCCACACGCCTAGCACGATCCCCAGCGGGATCAACACGGTCGCCACCTCAAGCGCGGCCTGAGTGGTCCACCAGGTGACGGCGCGAGGACTCACCTGGTGTCGCGGTGGACGTAACCGCAGAGGTCTCGAGCTCGTATCTGGGTTCATGACTGGTTTTCAGATGTGGGTCTCGTTGCGGCCCACCGCTTCTAGGAAGCGGGTCGGGACCCGGGGAATCCGCGGCAGCTGCCCGTGCGTCAGCATGAGTGCGGCATAGGTCGTCCGCGCGGCCTCCTCCAGATTGACCGCTCTCTTGTGTGCCAGCTCCACCGAATCGGCCAGTACCGAGCAGCCGTGATGACCCAGGATCAGCGCATTGACCCCACCGGCGACAGCGTCTGCGGCCGCGACCGCAAGTT
This sequence comes from Pseudonocardiaceae bacterium, assembly GCA_035640615.1. Taxonomy (GTDB): domain Bacteria; phylum Actinomycetota; class Actinomycetes; order Mycobacteriales; family Pseudonocardiaceae. Next base: position 5,541 of record DASQVU010000313.1, on the reverse strand, counting down.
CGATACTCCCGGGCGGGTCAAAGGTGATAGTCGCGATCTCGCGGAGGTAGTACGCATGGTCGGTGGTGATCAGCGCTATGTCGTAACCCAGCGCGGTGAGCAACACGCTGGTCTGCGGGTGCAGATGGACAATCGCGTTGACGTCGGGACGCCTGCAATAGGTTTCGGTGTGCAGCCGCCACTCACTGGACGGATGCGGATGACCATCTCGAAGCCGCCCCGCCGGAATGTCGATCAGGGAGAATTCGGCGGGGCTCAGCCGATCAAGCCAGCTGCCTGCCGCGGTGATCCAGCATGTGTCAGAGCCTGGAGCCCGGGCCGACAGATTGCCGCCTGATCCGACGACCAGACCGGCACGAACTGCTTCCGCGCCGACGTGCGCAAGCTGGTTGCACAGGTCGCCTCCGGGATAGCTCACGGCCTCGAGCCTAGCTAGGCGGGGCAGTCACGGTTCGGCCTACTACGGACAGTAACCAGCTGTCCACAGTGGCGCCCCTATCGGATAATAGATTGACGGCCAGCTTGACGTCCCGCCCGATAATTTGGGCACGGAGAGCCAGCACAAAAGGCCCGGGTTAGCCCGTGGGCGTCTAGCACGATCGGCTATGCTGAAGTGGCTAGGGAAGCGAACAGCATTTCCTCGGATTCGTTTTATGCCCGGGCAATTCCGACGGCTTCCTATTATCTGGTACTGCCGGGCCCTCAAAGATCGGACACCAGGATGGCCGACAGTGACAAGAAAGGTCCCATGATGCTGCAGCACGGCAGAGGCACCCGGGGGCTAGGCCGGGTCGGGCTATGTTCTGCTTTCGTTTCGTCGATCTTGGTACTCGCTGGATCAGCATCGGCGGCGGCACACGAGATCGGGCCGATGTACCAGGACCAGAATGGTCGCTTCACCGTACAGTTGGGCCCTCAAGAGGTCCCCGAGGGCGGTGACCCGAACGGGCAAGGTTCCGCAGAACTAAACCTTAGTGAGCAAGGAAAGCAGGCCTGCTTCAGCATCAATTGGAAAGGGCTTAAAGGCGAGGTTACTGCCCTTCATCTGCACGTCGCTGCAGCCGGCAGCGAGGGGCCACACTGGATCGATTTCTTCAATGACCAACATTTCCCGGGGGCGGACGGCAAAGCCTCGGGCTGTGTACCCACCACCCAGGACAAGATCCATGCGGTGATCGCGAATCCGGCGGGCTACTACTTGAACCTGCACTCGTCGGCGTTCCCGCCCGGAGCTCTCCGCGGCCAGCTGAGGTAGTGCGACGCTGGCGCCCTTGGCCGGCCGAACGCGAGCGGTCAAGGGCGTCAACTCGGCACTCATCATCGGCCGGCCCTCTGCTACAGTCAGTGGTGATTTGTTGACAGTGCGCAACCCTGCCGGGTGTAGGCTCCGGCAGCGCTGCCGTATCTGGTCGCATTTGTATACGGATTGCGAGCAAAGGTCGGTCGAGAGAAGCCCCGATCGAGATGTAACACCGTGCCGCTGGATGACGACAGACAGAATGTCGAATTTGCCATTCGCGGTAAGCATCAGCCGGGCTGGTTGAAAGCCTGTTCGCCGAAATAGCCGGTTCAGGGTCTGATCTTGTTGGGGCGCGTGCGTGGATGGCTCATGAGGACGAGAGAGGTCCCATACATGCAGCGCAGTGCAGGGCTCCGGAAAATCGGCTGGGTGGGAGCGTGCCTGGCATTCGCCTCGTCAATCTTGGTGTTCGCCGGGCCTGCCTCAGCATCAGCGCAAGAGGTCGCCACGGCTTACCACTCCGGCCATGAACAATTCTTGGTACGGCTCGATGGTGATGAGCTGGAAGACGGTGGAGACCACCACGGGCGGGGTGTTGCCGGCCTCGATTTCGATGCAGATAAAGAGCGAGTGTGCTATTACGTCACGTGGGACGGGCTCGACGGCGCGGTGACGGCATTTCATCTCCATCACGCCCCGCGCCATCACGACGGCGGGCATTGGATTGATCTGTTCAACGACGAGCACTTCGACGGAGATCACAACACCGTCGCCGATTGTGTTCATGCCAGCCGAGACGAAATCTATGCAGTGCTCGATGATCCGTCTGATTTCTACCTCAACTTGCACACCACCGCGCACAAGGCGGGCGCGATCCGCGGCCAGCTGGACTGACGACATGACGCGGGGGCGGAGCCTGGTGATCCGTCCCCGCGCCACCTCTACATCAATTGATCTTGCACCGTAGATAGTCGAGCAAGCATCCCCTCGCAGCTACGTACCACCACACGCGCCCGGTCGCGGGCGGCACGATCAGACAGGGGGCTTTCGGCGCGCCGCTGCCAGCGGGCCAGCGCCGCGATCACAGCCTCGCGAAGCTGTCCGGGATCGGCGTCGGGCTCCAGTCCGAGCCGGTTGGGTGTAGACGCGCCCTGCGCACCGAGCAGCCGCTCAGCATCGGAGCGTGCATCAGGCGGCAATGTCACGTGCGGAGCACGCAGTTCGGCAAGCAGGCGCAGCTCGCGGAACTCGTGGGCACCCGCCAGGATCCGCTCCACATCACCAGCCAGGTGGTGAGCTTCGGGACGCGGTTGCTCCCGCAGGATGCGCTCGACCAGTAGCAGCGCCGAGCGGGCCTTGAGCACGTCGCGACGTTCGGTGAACTGCGTGGCCAGCACGGTGCGCAGCTCGTCCAGGCCACTGCGTCGGACCAACTCCGCGGCGAGCGCAGCCGGCTCGCGATGCCCCTGCCGGATCAGCGTGGTCGCCAGCCGCAACCCGAACAATCCGAACCGTTCTACCAACGCGCTGCGCGTCTGTGCCGACAAGGTGGGGTGCGCCTGCGCCGCAGCGAACCGGTCCGCCGAGAGCAACAGGGAATCGAGCTCGGGTCGCGACATCTGGGCCAGCTCGCTCAGCGCGGCGAACTCTGCTTGCCGCAACGTCCGAGCGGTCTGCGCAAGCAGGCCCGTCACTGCCACCACGGTCTGGCACAGCTGGCGAAGCTTGGGGTCGGCCCGGTATCGGCGGGCGACCTGCCGCGCTGACACCATCGCATCCAGCCGGCCAGCTCCGATCTCATCGGCCCGCGACAGCACTGCGACGGTGTTGACGACCGCGGCGGTAGCGCCGGCCTGGTCGTAGAACGACTCCAGGAACCGCACGTCGGTGGCGTGCAGGTGACGCATCAGGTAGATGACAGCATCCGCATCCGATGGCTGATCATCAGGGGTCAGCAGCTCAATGGATCGAGCGGAGATGTGCCTTGACAGCGACGCGATCCCCGGAGTGTCGATCAGCGTGGTGGTCCGCAAGCTACGCGACGGCCAGTCGACGAGCAATCGATCAACGTCCTCGGGCGCGCTGCCCCGAAGATCGAACTCCAAGCGACCATCGGTCCGCGTCAGTGGCAGCTGCCGCGGCGTTCCCGCGCGGGGTAGCAGGGTGACCCGCGGGCTCGCGCCGTCCCGGTACCAGGTCACAACGCGAGTGCACTCCCCGGCGTCGGTTGGCGCAATCTGTTCTCCTACCAGCGCATTGAGCAGCGTCGACTTGCCGGCTTTCACTTTGCCGGCGATGGCCACTCGCAGCGGTTCATCGAGCCGATCCAGCTGATCTCGTAGCCGGGCAACCGTGCCTGCGCTATCGCGATAAACCTCAATCGACCGTCGCAACACCGCGCGCACCGCCGCACCGATGCTGGGCGTGCCCTGCCCCGGCGAGCTCACGACCCCGTTCCCGAGTTCACCACCAGTGCACGCGCGGCCTGGCACACGGTGTCGATCTGGGCCAGGTCCGCCTTGATCCGCTGGATCCGCTGCTGTCGGCCGGACGCTTCCAGGTTCGCGGCCTTCTCTGCGGCTTGTATTGACTCCGATAGTGAGCGCTGCAACTCCGCCGCCACGTCCGTGAAGTGATCTCGTAACAGCCGCTGGACCTCGCGCAACCGGTCTCGAAGCTCCTTGCTGACATGGAAACTGGCGTCATCGACCTGTTTGCGTAGCAGCATCTGGGCCTCTGCCTGATGACGCTTGAGTCGGTTGTGCTTGTCCTCGCGCAGCGTCTTTCCGCCTAAGAGCAACCCCGCACCCAGTGATATCGGGTTCAGCAAGGACATCCCAGCCAGCGTGGTCAACATGCCGAACATCAGCATGCCGCCGTAGGAGCCGCGCATTCCGGTGAGCAGCTTGCCGAACAGCTTCGGATCGTCGACCTTGGGCGCCACCAGCTCAGGTACTGCATCCAAAGCGGTCGCTGCGTCACCCAACCGAAGCTCGGGCAGCAGCTCACCGCCATCCTCGGCGAAATGCTCGGCAACCTGCTGCGCGACCCACTGCGCTCGCTGGTTAGCCCATACGAAATTGTCGGAAGTAGCCGCGGCGAGCTGCTGGGTGAGCCATTCGGTGAACTGCTCCCAGATCGCGCTCGGGTCGGATTGCTCTAACGCGGCCTCGCCGCTGCGGATCACCTGGCGTAAGCGATCACGCAAGTCGTGCTCGACATCGGCGTACAGGTCCGCGATACCGTCGCTGAGCGTTTGCTGCCACCGCGACGAGCGTTGATGCAGGCTTTCCGCTCGAGCTTGGGCAGCTTTCAGCTCCGCCATCAGCGCCAGGTTGTCCTCAGGCTTCTGCAGAGCTTGCAGCTCAGCACGCAGCGACACCGCGAGATGGTCGGTGACCGTGAGAACGTCGTGCGCCACGCTGCGGCGGCTCAACCGGTCAGCATCGGCCACCGCACCCAGCAGATACGCCACCAGCGCTGGAAACCCGGACTCCTCGTGCAGCTGCTTGTCCTCAGTTTTCATCGCATGCAGGCGCAGCGTCGAGGACACCGGAAGCAAATCCGCTGCCACCGTCGCCCCTGCGAGGTGTACCCGGTCGAGCTCGGCGATGCGGCGCCACTGCGGGTAAAGGTCGATCTTGGTGAGTACGCAGGCCACGTTGGGACACAGTTTCATCGCTTGCCGTAGAAAGTTGACTTCCGGTTCGGAGTACTCCTGGGATGCGTCAGAGACCAATAACACCGCGTCAGCGGTCGGTAATGCGGCCAGGGTGCTCATGGTGTGCACCGAGCTCAGGCCGCCGACCCCGGTGGTGTCGACCAGGATCAGCCCATCAGCCAGGATCTGCCGGGGAATCCCCACCTCCGCCCGCAGCAAGCCCTGCCGGTTGGCGGGATTGCCCGCCTCGGACACGTGTGCGGCGAGCTCCTGGAGTGGCACCTCGACTCGGGCCAGCTGTCCCTCATCGCCGTCGCCGGTACTGCGCACCAGCGTCGCGACGGGGGTGGTGGAGTAATGGACCTCAGTGGGCACTGCGGTGGAGATATCGTCGTCGACCGGGCAGACCGGGGCATCCACGAGTGCGTTGACGAGCAGGCTCTTTCCTTGCTTGAACTCGCCGATCACCAGCACCCGCACGGTCGGGTCCAGCAGGCGCCGGCGGGTGTGTAGCAGCCGTTGTGCTAGGTCCTTGCGGTCGCCCGCGTCGGTCAGACCGATAGCTCGGTCGACGACGTCCAGGCCGGGCGGACCTGCTGTGCTCACGGGGTTGCCCTTTCTAGATGCGTCCTGCTGCCAG
>DASQVU010000312.1:0-2791 GCA_035640615.1 Pseudonocardiaceae bacterium | reverse complement strand
CCGGCTTGCGCCAGTTGCCCGCTCGGGCACGGGCCCGCGAGTGGGGCCCACCGGCGGGACGCCGGTTGATGGGTGGGCGAGTAACCATCGTGGGCGGCGGCGGGATCACCAGAGCTCTCCTCGCTCTCCTGGCGCCGTTCGCGGTGGATAGCACCGTGGTACGTCGCCATCCCGCACCGCTGGGCGGGGCAGCGAGGGTCGTGGGCGTCGACCGGCTGCACGACGCCTTACCGGGCGCTGACCTTGTCGTACTCGCCCTGGCTCTCACGCCCGAGACGGTCGGCATTATCGGTGCGCCGGAGCTCGAGCACATGGAGCGCCACGCGTGGCTAGTGAATGTGGCTCGGGGCGCCCACGTTGTCACCGATGACCTCGTCGCAGCCCTGCAGGCGCGCTCGATCGGGGGCGCCGCCCTCGACGTCACCGAACCCGAACCCTTACCCGCCGGCCACCCGCTGTGGAAGTGTGACAACTGCCTGATCACCCCGCACACCGCGAACACGTGGGAGATGGCCGAGCCACTGTTCGCCGATCGAATCCGGGACAACGTGCAACGGCTCGCTGCCGGGCAGCCCCTCCTCGGCGTAGTGAACCCTGACCTCGGGTACTGACTGTCAGCGTCGGCACGTGCGACGGCCAGTCAGGCACCGAAGAAACGCTCCACGACGGCGCGGGCTCGCCGGGTAGTGCGGCGGTATTCGTCGAGCACCTCGCCAGGGTCATCGTCTGCGGAGCGCCCCAAGGTCCTGGCTACCGCCGCCAGCTCGCGCCCGGAACTGGGCAGCTGATCGACTTGCTTGCCGCGCACCAGGGTGAGCACATTGCGCGCCCTGGTGGCCAGCTGCCATGCAGCCAGCAACGTATCCGCGTCAGTCTGGGCGAGCAGCCCGGCTTCGGCGGCAGCGCGCAGAGCAGCGCTGGTCGACGGCGTACACAACGCTGGAACTTCATGGGCATGCTGCAACTGCAGCAGCTGGATGGTCCACTCGACGTCTGCCAGCCCACCGCGGCCCAACTTGGTGTGCGTGGTCGGGTCAGCGCCACGGGGTAGTCGCTCGGCGTCGACGCGGGCCTTCATGCGACGGATCTCGGTGGCCTGACGTGCGGTCAACCCGCCTACGGGATAGCGCACTGGGTCGATCATCGCGATGAACCGCTCCCCCAGGTCACTATCGCCAGCCAACGGGATGGCCCGCAGCAAGGCCTGCGCCTCCCACGTCTGCGCCCATTGGGTGTAGTACGCCCGGTAGGACGGCAAGGTGCGTACCAGAGGACCCATACGTCCCTCTGGACGTAGCCCCGTATCAACCACCAGGGGTGGATCCTGGCTGGGTGAGCCGAGCAGCTTGCACACGGACTCGGCGACCGAGGTGGCAAACCGGACGGCCTCCGTTTCGGCGTCTAAATCCGACTCCGGGCCCGAGTCCGGATGCGGCTCGCAGACGAACAGCACGTCGGCATCGGAACCGTAGCCCAGCTCGGCTCCGCCCAGCCGACCCATCCCGATCACCGCGATCCTGGCCGGCTGCGCCTGCCGGCGTTCGACCTCCGCGCGCAATGCGACGTCCAGCGCAGAGGCCAGCACCGCGGTCCATACCGAGGACAACGCTACGCATACCGCGTCCAGGTCGAGCAGGCCGAGCAGATCGGCGCAGGAGATTCGGAAGAGCTCGTGGCGGCGCAGTGCTCGAGCGGCCGTCACGGCCGCTGTGAGATCATGGTGCCGGCATGCAGTGGTGTGCAGCGACAACGCCACCTCCGCCGGGTGGCGGCCGGCCAGCGCTACGGGATCCGCCAGCAGCTGCAGCGCTTCCGGTGCGCGCACCAGCAGGTCGGCCACCATCCGGGAGGTGCCGAGCAGGGCCATCAGCCGCTGCGCCACGGCACCTTCGTCGCGCAGCAACCGCAAGTACCACGGGGTGTCGGCCAGCGCCTCGGAGACCCGCCGGTAGGCCGCCAGGCCGCGGTCCGGATCGGGGGTGTCGGCGAGGAATTCCAGCAGCACCGGCAGCAGCGTGGATTGGATCGCCGCGCGCCGCGACACCCCACCGGTCAGCGCCCGCAGGTGCCCCAGCGCCCCCTGCGGGGAAGCGTAACCCAGCGCCGCCAGCCGTGCCTTCGCCGAAGACTCCGACAGCCGGTATACCTCAGTGGGCACCTTGGCCACGGCCTCCAGCAACGGCCGGTAGAACAGCTTTTGATGCAGCCTGCGGGCCCGATGCGACTGCCGGGTGTATTCGTTGCGCAGCACCCCAAGCGCATCGTGCCGCCCGTCCGGGCGCATCCCGGCGGCGCGGGCCAGCCACCGCCACGCTGCGGTATCGCTGTCGGACGGGAGGAGATGGGTGCGGCGTAGCCGTTGCAGCTGCAACCGGTGCTCCAGCAGGCGCAGGAACCGGTAGGACGCGGCCAGGTTCGCGGCGTCGTCGCGGCCGACGTACCCGCCAGCCGCCAACGCGGTCAACGCCTCCACCGTCGATCTGACCCGCAACGATTCGTCGGTACGGCCGTGCACCAGCTGCAGCAGCTGAACGGCGAACTCCACGTCCCGCAGCCCACCGTGGCCGAGCTTGAGTTCTCGATCCAGCAGCTCGACCGGCACATGGTCGACGACCCGGCGGCGCATTGCTTGCACCTCGGGCACGAAGTTCTCCCGATCCGCGGCCGTCCACACCATCGGCGCCACCGCTTCCAAATAGCGGGTACCCAGGTCGGCGTCGCCGGCGACCGGACGGGCTTTGAGCAGCGCTTGGAACTCCCAGGTTTTGGCCCACCGCCGGTAGTAGGCCAG
>DASQVU010000311.1:0-3276 GCA_035640615.1 Pseudonocardiaceae bacterium | reverse complement strand
AACCCCCTGCATAGCGGTTGATGGCCTTTCAGCGGGCCATCGACTCCGGCCACCCCGAGTGGGCACCCGCGGCGGCGAACAGCCTCGGGGTGCTGTTGGCGACCGCCCAGGATCCGCCGGATGTGGCCGGGGCGAGGGCGGTCTACCAGCGGGCCATCGACTCCGGCCACTCCGAGTGGGCACCCGCGGCGGCGTACAACCTTGGGGTGCTGTTGGCCGCGCAGGATCCGCCGGATGTGGCCGGGGCGAGGGCGGCCTACCAGCGGGCCATCGACTCCGGCAACACCGAGCAAGCACCCATGGCGATCCCCATCCGGACACCAACCCGCCCCTCCGCCTGTCTTTTGATCACTGGGGCGGAGGCTGGATGTAACCCCGACGCGGTCAGCGGGCTGCGTCGGGGGTGTCGAGGTCTTTTAGAAGGTGATGATCCCGGTGTTATCGTCCGGAAGCCTCGCGATTAGCCCGACGAGTACGTCGGTGGGCCTGCCTGGTTCAAGGCGTCAGTACCTTTGGGGGACGAGGGTCGATTCGTCCTTGGGTGGTCGGTCGTAACTGGTTCCGCTGGCACGCTCGCCCAGCTCGATCGGTCCGGGCAAGACGTCGTGGTAGTCGATGGAGTCCAGCAGGTGAGCGATGCAGTTGAGGCGCGCCCGCTTCTTGTCATCGGACTCAACGGTGTTCCAGGGCGCTTCGGGCGTGTGGGTGTGGGCGAACATCACATCTTTGGCCTTGGAGTACTCGACCCACAGCTCGCGTGACTTGATGTCCATCGGGCTGAGCTTCCAGCGCTTGGTCGGGTCTGCCGAGCGCTGCTGGAAGCGCCGCTCCTGTTCTTCGTCGCTAACCGAGAACCAGTACTTCCGTAAGACGATCCCCGAGCGGACGAGCATCCGCTCGAACTCCGGGCAGGCGCGCAGGAATTCCTGATACTGGGCCTCGGTGCAGAATCCCATGACCCGCTCGACGCCGGCGCGGTTGTACCAACTCCGATCGAAAAAGACCATCTCTCCAGCGGCAGGAAGATGCGCGACGTAGCGCTGGAAGTACCACTGAGTCTTTTCACGTTCAGTCGGCGTGCCAAGCGCCACGACCGTCGCGCCGCGCGGGTTGAGGGGCTCAACGATCCGCTGGATCGTTCCCCCTTTGCCGGCGGCGTCGCGTCCTTCGAACAGCGCGACGACGTGCAGCCCCTTCTCCTTGACCCAGTACTGCAGCTTGACGAGCTCAAGCTGCAGTCGGGCAAGCTCAGCCTCATAGACCTGTTTCTTCAGCTTCTTGGGCTTGGTGTGGCAATCGGTCACTGCGACTCCTCGGGCCAGGTCGGTCGGTGGGACTATGGAGAAGGTCGGGGTGGCGCCAGCACATTCGCGCTGGGCTGCGTCCGAGCCGGCAGGCAGCAGCGCCACGCACACCGCATCGCCGGGGTGCAACGGGTCCATGTCGAGCAAGGCGATCAGCTCCTGCGGGCACGACGGAGACAACCCAGGGTGCCCACCAAACCGCCGGCCCACGCACACTCAACGCCGCAACCCTGCTGACCAACGCCCACAGCACCAACAGGACTATGACCTCGTCGTTCCTCAACTTCCGATGACCGAGCGATCCAGCTGGCTCAGGACATGCGGCTCGTGCACCCGTCCTCATCCTGAGCCACACGCCCCCGAACACGGGGCCACTGACGCGTGGAAAGCAACTCATCATTCCTAAAAGCCGATCCGCTTACGGGGCCGTTAGGACATGGCCTGCGCCAGCACCCACGCACGGTCAGCGGCATGTGCGGATACATCTGCGGCAGCGAAAAACCAGTGCGGTCGGTGTTAGGGCAGACAGCGGCGATAACGGACTTCGTCGGCCAGCGCGCCCCACACGTATTCTTGACGCCGGTGCCTGTCGTACTGCCATTTGTCGGCCCGATAAAAGCGTCGGGTTCATTCGTTACCAGCGTGAACCCGCAGGACGGCTTCTGCGAATCCCTGGCGGATTAGTCGAGTTCGGGCTTCAGCTATCAGTGATCGCCCGATTCCTCGCCCCCAAGCCTGCGGGTCGACGTAGAGGACGTACACCTCGCCAGCGTTGGCCGCATCCTCATCTTTAGCTGGCCCGGTGGCCACGAAACCGCAAATGGTGGCGTCGATGACGGCAACGAAAGTGGCGGGGTTGCCGGGCGATCATCACCGAATGTGTAGTGGACCATGCGGTCTTCGGCTCACAGCCCGTCGAGGCAGTCATCAGGGAACAGGCCTCGGTAGGCCACCTGCCAGGCCCGTACGTGAACACCGGCCACCTCGGCGGCATCCTGCGGTTAGGCATCACGCATAGTCAGCACTCGCCCAGTGTGCGGCCAACAGGCGGCCAGCGCGCCCAATTTTGAGACCGCTCGGCACGGCCTTCGGCACTCGCGCGGTCAGCGGCATGAGGGCACTTTGTTGTGGCAAGGTGTTGGGGTGGGGCGCTAGGCGAGGCGTCAATCGTTGCGTGGGGTGCGGACGTCGGTCTGTCTACGCTTGACTGGTATGCGTGCCTGACGCCGCACTGTATGACGCTGTGGGTGGTGGCTACACCGCCACGCGTCGAACCGATCCGAAGATCGCCCAGATGATCTGGGCCGGCTTGGGAGATGCCCGCTCGGTACTCAATGTGGGAGCCGGGGCGGGGGCATACGAGCCACCTGATCGCGAGGTGCTCGCGGTAGAGCCATCATCGGCGATGATCGCCCAGCGGCCGGCGAACGCGGCGCCGGTGGTGCGCGCGGTGGCCGAGGCGCTGCCCCTCGCCGATGATCAGGTCGATGCGGTGATGGCTATCCTTACTGATCATCTGTGGGGTGATCGTCGTCAGGGTCTGCGTGAGCTTCGCCGTGTTGCCCGGCGTCGTGTTGTGCTGTTCAACGCCGATCCCACTGCTGCTGGGCGGTTTTGGCTGACTCGGGACTATATGCCCGGGGTGATGAGCTTGATCCCGCGGCGGTTTCATCAGCCCGGCGTCTGGGTCGAGGACTACTTGACCCGAGAGCTTGGCCCGGTGCACCTGGTGCCGGTGCCGATTCCTTATGACTGCCGTGACGGCTTCTATGGTGCGTTTTGGCGGCGTCCCGCCGCGTATCTGCGCCCGGAGGTGCGTGCGGGTATCTCGCTGTTTGCGCGGTTGCCTCCCCGCGATGTTGCTCAGGCGCTGGACCAGCTGCACAACGACCTCATTTCTGGTGTCTGGCAGGCTCGGTATGCAGAACTGATGCAACAACAAGAGTTCGACCTCGGGTACTACCTGATCATC
>DASQVU010000310.1:0-2079 GCA_035640615.1 Pseudonocardiaceae bacterium | reverse complement strand
TCTTGTCCGTAATCCGGCTAATGGTGTCCTTGCTCACCTTGGCGCCATACACCTCGGCGAAATGCGCCGCGATCTCCCCAGTAGTCAACCCCCGCGCGGTCAGCGACAACACGATCTCATCAACGCCACCCAGGCGGCGCTGCCGTTTACGCACGATGGCCGGCTCGAAACTGCCGTCCCGATCGCGGGGCACCTCGATATCCACCGGCCCGATCTCGGTCACCACCGTCTTGGTCCGCGTGCCGTTGCGGGAATTGCCGCCGTTGCGGCCCATCGGATCGTGCTTGTCATAGCCCAGGTGCTCGGTCATTTCCGCTTCTAGCGCGGTTTCCAGCACCGATTTGGTCAGCCGCGTCAGCAGACCACCCGCACCGACTAGCTCCACCCCCTCGGCACGAGCCTGCTCCACCAACTCCTGCGCAAGTTGTTGTTGATCAATCTGAGCCGCCATGGGCTCGATCGTCTCGGTCACGACTGGTCCTTCCCGCCAAGCACAGCTCGGCGTGTCGGCCAGTTACACCAACTTGTTTAATCCCGGGCCAGGAGATTCGGGTCTGCAGCCGGGATCTCCCAGGCGCCGATCGGGGTCGCTCCAGTTACACCTGTCGCCCCCACGGAGGCTGACCCGTTAACGGCCTGCGATCCGATCGGCGCCGCTGGCCGGGAGTGGCTCAAGAAAGGCCTGCATTGCCCTAAGTTGGTCTGCCCTCCCCGGCCGCACATCAGGCGTTGTCCGTGCTTGTTGAGGAGGTGTCGTGTCGGGTAGGGATGTGGTCTCCGAGCGGGTGGTCATCGCGGTCGATCCGCATAAGGCGTCGTGGACCGCGGCCGTGGTCAATGCGTCGCTGCAGCCGCTGGCCACGCTGCGGGTGCCGGTCAGCGCGGCGGGCTACCAGCAGCTGCGGCGTTTCGCCGGCCGCTGGCCGCAGGCCAGCTGGGCGATCGAGGGCGCGGGTGGGCTGGGCGCCCCGCTGGCCACCCGCCTGTGCAGTGAGGGCATCGCCGTGGTGGACGTGCCCGCCAAGCTCGCCGCCCGGGTCCGGCTGCTGTCCGCCGGGCACGGCCGCAAAAACGATGACGCCGACGCCACCTCGGTGGGCATTGCCGCGCTGACCGCCACCGGGCTGCGCACCGTGGCCATCGACGAGGCGGCGATCGCGCTACGCGCCCTGGTCGAGCACCGCGATGACCTGGTCAAGACCCGTACCCAGACCCTCAACCGGCTCCACGGGCTGCTCACCCAGCTCATCCCGGCCGGGGCACCCACCCGCCTCAGCGCCGAGGCTGCGGCTGGGTTGCTGCGCACCGTGCGCCCGCGGACCCCGCTGCTACGGACACTGCGAGCCCTGGCCAGCGATCTGATCAGCGAGACCCGCCGGCTCGACCGGCGCATCACCACCACCGCCGACGAGATCACCACCGCCGTCGCGGCCAGCGGCAGCACCCTGACTCAGCTGCACGGCACCGGGAACCTGCTTGCCGGCAAGATCCTCGCCCGAGTCGGCGACATCGACCGGTTCCGCTCCGCTGCGGCATTCGCCTCCTACACCGGCACCGCCCCCATCGAGGTCTCCTCCGGAGACGTCGTCCGCCACCGCCTCTCCCGCGCCGGAGACCGCCAGCTCAACTCCTGCCTCCACATCATGGCCATCGCCCAGATCGCCCATGACACCCCCGGCCGCGTCTACTACCAGCGCAAACGCGCCGCCGGCAAAAGCCACCGGGAAGCGCTGCGATGCCTGAAACGACAACTCTCCGACGCCGTCTACCGCCGCCTGGTACGCGACGCTCACCCCAACAGCGAGACGGGCCCGGAAGGACACCCGGGGGCGGCTACCCACTCCAGCGCGGCCGGCTCAACCCCAACCACCGGCTCTTCGGACAAGTCACTTCCCGGGCCCGCCGGCACCGACACTACCAACCAGCAAAGATCAACTTGACACAGAGAGGTGCCGTTAACTTGACACACCCGCCGGGCGGGACCGGCGACTCGGTGCCTGGCGCGGGGCAGGGCAGCAAGCGATGGTTGTCGAGCAGGGCTACCCCTGGACGCGCGTGCCAGGCACTGATGCTGAGGTG
>DASQVU010000309.1:0-2566 GCA_035640615.1 Pseudonocardiaceae bacterium | reverse complement strand
ATCAGGCCGGGGTTGGGTGTGCTCTGGCCGCCGACGGTGTTCTGGTCCGCGACGCCCAGCGGTTGCGGTTGCTTCAACTGGTCGACGCGGTGGTCGTGCATACCAGTGCCCTGGCCGGCGCACAGCGCACCGTGGTGGAGGTCTATCCCAGCGTTGACGACTGGACTGTGGCCCAGTTGTGGCAGGCGGCTGCCCACGCGCTAAACGCCCCCGATTCGGGCCTTCGTGAGCTAGGGCTGCGTCCGGCACCGGATCACGATCACGCCGACACCGGCTTGATGATCGCCTCAGCGCAGGACCACGACGTGGGCACCGTACTCGTGGATTACCAGCCAGACCCGCTAGCCCAGGCGGTGTTGGATGCCGCCCGCCACGCCGGATTGCATCTCGTGGTGATCGGGCAGGGTGCCGTGCAGCACGCCGGGCTGGCCGATGAGGTCATCGGCCTGGACCGGGACATGTCCCAGGTAGTGAGCGAGCTCCAGGACCAGGGACACACCGTGTTGACCATCGCTCGGCTGCGCCCCAACCAACAGTATGGGGATGACCATCTGGGGTTGCGCGACCCGGATGTGCTGGGGGGATTACTGCGCGGAGATATCGCCGTGACGCTGGCGGATCGGGATAGCGCGGTGGTGTGGGCGGCGGATGTGATCTGCGCACGGGGTCTGGTCGGCGTGTGGAGGTTGCTCCACGCGGTGACCGCGGCACGAACGACCGGCAAACACGCCCGGATCTACGCCCAGGCCGCCGCGGCGCTGTCCGGTCTGTTGGTGGTCACCGGGCAGCAGCGTCGGTGGCCCACGGTGCTGTTTCCGCTGGCCCGGGTCAGTTCGGTGGATCTGGCCGCGGCCGGGGCCTGGACGTCGGGGTGGTGGTTCGCGTGGGGGGTGGCGAGACGCGCCACACCCGCCACTCGCCTGCAGGTCCCTTGGCATGCCCTCAGCCCTGCGGAAGTGCTTCGGGTAACCCGGGACTGGCGGCGTCGTTCCGCTGCCGGGCAGGCCGGAGCTGATCATCGAGCTGGCCTGGTGCACAGGGCGTCCCGACTGCGCATTGCTGCGCCGATACGGCTGTCGCTGCAACTGGTAACTGCGGTGCGTGGTGAGCTCAACGATCCACTAACCCCGGTCCTGGCGGTCGGGGCGGCGGCGTCGGCGGTGTTGGGCTCGACGGTGGATGCGGTGCTCGTGCTGGGCGCCCTGGGCATGAACGCGGTGGTGGGGGGTGTCCAGCGGCTGCGTGCCGAACGAGCGCTGGCGTCGTTGGTGGCGACCCAAATGCAAAAGGCCCGTCGAGTCTCGAGCACCGGTGACCAGATTGACCAGAGTGGTGACCAGATTGAGGTCATTGACGCCGCGCAGTTAGCTCGGGGTGATGTGATCGAGTTGGCGGTGGGGGATGTGGTGCCGGCTGATGCCCGGTTGTTGGAGCTGACCGATTTGGAGGTCGATGAGTCCGCGCTGACCGGGGAATCGGTTCCGGTGACCAAACAGGTCGCCGCCTGTGTTGGGGGGTCTGTCGGGCAGCGCCGGTGCATGGTGTTTGAGGGCACCACCGTAGTCGCGGGTCAGGCTCGGGCTGTGGTGGTGGACACCGGTGAGCACACCCAAGCTGCCCGGGCCATCACGCTGGCCTCGCGGATGCCGCCGGCGGCCGGGGTGCAGGCTCGGCTGCGGGAACTGACCAGTAAGGCGCTGCCGCTGACCCTGGCCGGTGGCGCCGCGGTGACCGGGTTGTCGCTGCTGCGGGGGCGTTCAATCCGTCAGGCTCTTAGTGGGGGCGTCGCCGTCGCCGTAGCCGCGGTTCCCGAGGGGCTGCCGCTGGTGGCCACGGTCGCCCAGATGGCCGCCGCAAGGCGGTTAAGCCGTCGCGGCGTCCTGGTGCGCACTCCCCGCGTGCTGGAAGCGCTCGGCCGCATGGACACGGTGTGTTTCGACAAAACCGGCACCCTAACCGAGAATCAGCTTCGCGTCGTGCAGGTGACCACCAGCGACGGCGCCGCTCACGCACCCACCGAGCCCGCCGCGCGCGTGGTGTTGCACACCGCGGCCCGGGCCTGCCCTCAGGAGCGACACCCCTCCGGGCAGCACTCCCATGCCACTGATGAGGCGGTCCGGGCCGCCGCCCCGCCCGACCCCGATTGGGAACAAATCCTCGGGCAGCCCTTCGAAGCCAACCGTGGCTACGCCGCCGCCATCGGTACCACGCAGACCGCGACCGCACTCTTGGTGGTCAAGGGCGCACCCGAGATTGTCCTACCCTGCTGCCCGGACGCCGATCCCGGCCTCGCCGCGGTCGCCGAAGCCCTCGCCGGTCAGGGGCTGCGCGTGCTCGCCGTCGCGCAACGTGGTGTCCAACTCTCCCAAGCCGACGAGGCTTTGGACAAACCCTTGAGCGAGTTGCAATTCCTGGGGTTTTTGGCCCTTGCCGACACTCCCCGTCCCAGCTCCGCGCTCCTAGTCAGCGGCCTACGCGACGGCGGCGTCCACCCGGTGATGATCACCGGTGATCACCCTCAGACCGCGCTGGCGATCGCCACTACCCTGGGCTGGCCGCAGGACAC
>DASQVU010000308.1:0-5497 GCA_035640615.1 Pseudonocardiaceae bacterium | reverse complement strand
GAGGGTCCGGTCTTCGATGTTTTGATCGTCGATGATTATCTCAAGGCCGATGAGTTGGCCACCGATCCCTGCTGGTCCCAGTTTGGCCGCAGGGCTGTCGAGTCCTGCGGCATTCGCAGCATGGTCAGCTACCGGCTGTCTGTGGGGTGGCGTCGCGGAGCCGTGTTGAGTTTCTACTCGACGTGGCCGCACGCTTATGACGAGGTCGCGGCCGCGATCGGGGCCATCGTCGCCGCCTACTGTTCGCTGGTCCTGATCACTGCCGCGCTGGGTGAGGAGGTGCATCCTCCTCGCGCGGCCCGAGTGCAGCGGGAGATCGGCGCCGCGATCGGGATTTTGATGGCCACCGGATAGCTGGGCGCTGAGGAGGCGTTCGCGCAGCTGCACTGCGCCAGCCGGCGGCGGCACCGCGATCTGCGGGAGGTGGCGCGCCGCGTCACCGCCACCCGGCGACTGCCCGATGACCCGCGGCCGCAGTGAGCGCCGAGGAGATAGTCGCCCCGTGTGCACTCATGCCACCCCCGGCCGATCCTGGATGAGATCCGCTGGGGACGGGACTATGAGCGGCTTCTCCAACGCCGATCTGCTATGGGAGTGTCGCGCGGCAGGCGATGATGCACACGTCATCGGCCAGCGCGCCGCCGGCGAAGTCGCGGACCGCCGCGCTGAGCGCATCGACGACCTGGTTCGGGGAGGCGCCGTGATGGGCGGTGAGGACCTCGCGGAGGCGGTGTTCGCCGAACAGTTCCAGGGGGCGGGAGTGGTCGCGATGGGCGGGCCGGGCTTCGGGGAGTCCGTCGGTGAACAACAGCAGTCCCGACCCGGCGGGCAGGAGGGTGCACCCTGGTTTGAGGTCGAGTGCGGGGCTGAGCCCCAGGGGCGTGCCGGGCCGTCCGCCACACAGGGGCTCCGCGGTGTCCAGGCGCCAGGGCGGATGGTGGCCGGCGCGGGCCCAGCGCAGCTGGCGATCGGCGGTGATGGTGACGCATAACAGGGTCATGAATTTGGCCTGGGCAAGCCCTTGTTCGAGCAGCGCGGTATTGGCTAGTTGCAGCAGCCAGGCTGGGTCGCTGGTAAACGCGGTGAAAGTGGCCAGCGAGGCGCGCACGTAGGTGGCTTGGCGGGCGGCCTCCAGGCCGTGTCCGACTACATCGCCCACCACGAGCGTGGTGGTGTGTCCGGGGCCGGGGGCGACGAGGAAGAAATCACCGGCGAGCACCCCGTCCGCGGGCAGGAACGCGGTGGCCAACTCCAGCCCGGGTCGAGCCGGGATCTGCGCGGGGGTCAGCGCCGCGCGCAGTGGCTCCAACACGCTCAGCTGCTGCTGCTGTTCGCCGACCCGGGTGCTTAGGCGGTGCTCGTGTTCGCGCAGCCAGCTGATGATCCCTGCCACGCCGAGGAAGATGACCGAGCGGTTGGCGATCGCCGCCCACAGCTGGACACCCTCCAGCGCCGGCGGCCGATCGATCAACTCGGTGACCAGGTAGACCACTGCGGCCGTGACCGCGGTGAGCATGGCACCGTGCCACCCGAACCAAAAGCCGCTGAGCACGATCGGGACCAGCGCATAGAAGGCCACCCCGGAGCCGGGAGTGGCCACCACCAGCCACGCGAGGGTGACGAGCGCTAGCAGCCCAGCTAGCGCCGCCACCCGTGCAGCGCGCACTCCCGGCACCCTACGGGCTCACTCCGGTTAGGTGAGGGTCGCTTAAGTAACGATCCGGCCTCATCCCCCCGGCGCTATGCCCGAATTATCCACTTAGCGATGAGGCTGCTGGTGTTTGTTCACGCCAACAGGGCGTGTATCAAGGCTTCTCCGACCCGGTCCGAATCCGCGCCTCGATGGCTGGCGGTTGGGCCAAGAACGGGCACACAAATAATTATTGAATGCCTCGACTGGCCGTTTGCTGACGCTCGAGTCGGGCGGATGGTTGACTAACGGCCGCGGCTCGCTTCGATCAGCAACCACACGCCGTACACGATGAATCCGACGATCACTAGCCATAGCAGGAATAGCATGGCGTACGAGATATCCATAGTCATGATGACTCCCCGATGATGTCTGTCGTGCTCAGCGCCGTGATACCCGACGGTGACTGCTCCAAACCCCTCACAACCCACCACCGGTTGCTGGAGTGACCGCTCTGCCGGGTTGTCCATCGCCGTGTCAGGATCAGCCGGCGGCATCGTCAGCAGGCGCCAAATCGGGTGATCTGTTGTCGTCGATCATTCCTTGGTGGAGAAAGGTGAGGGTTTTGCGCAGTATCCGGGAGACGTGCATTTGGGAGATGCCGACCTGCTCGGCGATCTGCGTCTGGGTCAGTCCATGGAAAAACCGCAGTGCGAGGATGGTGCGGTCCCGCGGTGTGAGCTCGGCCAATAATGGGCGCAGGGTTTCGCGGTGGTCGATGAGGGCTAGATCGGTATCCACCCGACCAATGTGCTTGACCAGGGTGGTGGGGGCGCTGTAGTCGCCGAGGCGGGTCGTAGTGCTCTCGCCGGCGAGCAGCTCATCCAGCGAGGAGCAGGAGTAGGCCTCGCCGGCGTGCAGTGCGTGGATTACCTCGAGGGTCGAGAGCCCGAGGTGGTCGGCGAGGTCGCTGGGTCTCGGTGCGCGGCGGTGCTGCTGGGATAGCTGCTCTTGGGTTTTTCGTAGGGCGATGTAAAGGTCTTTCAGCCGTCGCGGCACCCGGGTGGACCAGCCGTGATCGCGGAAGTATCGGCGGATCTCGCCGGTGATGGTGGGGACGGCGAAGGCCAGGAAGTGACAGCCCCGGTCGGGGTCGAACCGGTCGATGGCGTTGATCAGTCCCACGATGGCGACCTGAACCAGGTCCTCCAGTGGCTCACCGCGGCCGGCGAACCGGCGGGCGATGTGTTCGGCCACCGGGAGATAACCGCTGATCAGCTGCTCACGCAGCGACGTGCGCTGGGGGTCGTCGGGGGCCAGCCGGGCATAGCGGCACTGCACAGCAACCAGGTGCCCGTATTCGTCCAGCGCGGACAGGTCCGGGGCCGAGGACAGTGATGCGGTCACCGCCGTGGCGCTGCCGCCCTGACACGTCCCCGGGTCATCGGGGTCTCCCGCTGGCCTCACGCGGGGATCGACTGCGAGGCCCCGGTCGAGGCCGTGGCGATCAGCCCAGTCCCCGTCGCGTTGCCGCGGAATACCCCTGGCGGGTGCGGCGGCGTTCGACGCAGCCGGTGAGTGATGGATCACCGGCCGCTGGGGGGCTTGCGCAGCGGATGCGCGTGTGGCGCGGTCGGCTGCCCCGCCGGTCAGCGTCGCCGGCCGGTTGTGGACTGCGGCTGAACTCGCCATCTTTGCCCTACCGCCTTCGCTTACGGGTTGGCACCTGGGGGCGTGAGCTGGCCCACGCCAGGGGCTGATATGGCCGAGAGCCCAGCGGTCATCCCAGCGGGAACCGGTGGCCCGCGGTGATGACCTAGCGGGGAGCCTGGCTAGCCCTCCCTCAGGGCACCCGGCCCCCGAGTACAGCCGGCAGGCACCGGTGCCCGTCCTGGTGGGCTCGGGGGTGACCACAGCAGCGTGCGACAGTCGGTGATCGCGTGTTCGAGCAGCGTGCGCAGCTGAGCGTCGTGGCGCGCGGCGTTGGCCCGAGTTGGTTTCATCACCCGTTGGAGCGTGGCAATGGCCGCCGCGGTCTGGGGTCCCACACGAAGCTCAACCAGCGCGCCCGGCCGCGGGCCCGCGGAGTGGACCATCGGCTCAGCTGGGCCTCGATCCGCCGCAGGACCTGGGTGAGGTCGCGGTCGTGGGGGCGTAAGGCCACCGCGGCCCGCAGACAGCACGCCGTGACGGTGCGGGTGATCCGCGGGTCGCTCGCGCGGGTGCCGATCAGATCCGGGGCCAGCACCGCCAGCTGGGCCCGGGCCGCTGGGGCGATGGTCTGGTCGTTGACCCAGCGGGCTAGCTGCGCCAGCGCCGGGTGGGTGCACCGGGGATGGTCACTAAAGCGCTCCCCGGCCAGCACCGAGACATACTCCATCAGACAGGCACCGCGCTGCGGGCTGCGGTGCGCACCCCGATCCAACAGCGGAAGGCCGTCGAACCTGCGCGCTAGCGTGTCCCGCCGTCCTCGAGTCGGGCTCATGGTGATCACTTCTCCTCGAAAAGGGGGTTATTGGCCTACTCGGGCGCCGGGCATGCCGGCCGGGTACTCGATGGGTGCGCTGGCCTGGCGGCCGGGAATGTTGGCCGCGGCGTGCAGTCGACCCAGCGGCAAGATGGTGCGACCGCCGCTGGCTTGGGCCAGCATCAGCGCCCCGGCGGTGTAAAACGCCGCGGCCGCCGAGGCCACCAGCACCCAGCCGCCCGCGGTGATGGTGGCCAGGCTGGCGCCGATCAACCCGGCGGCCAGCAGCGCCGAACCCGCTGCCAGCAGCCCGAGCACCACAAACAGGCCCAGATTCTGCGCCAGCGCCGCCAGTGCGCCGAAGATGGTCACCACCGCTGCCACGATGAACCAGAACCCGAAGGCCACCGAAAACGGCGCGGTGACCGGCAGCACCCCGGCGGCCACCAGCAGGATCAACAGCCCATAGGCCAGCCAGAACGAGCCCCAGGTGCCGTGCATCGCGGTAGCCACCGCATCCCGGGCCCGATAGGCCCACATGCCCGCCAGCAGCTGCGCCAGGCCCCCGAAGACCAGCACGAACGGGGCCAGCACCGGCGCTGAGAGCACCGGGTTGCCCCACCAACCCGCCAGCAGCGAGGCCACCATGAACGTCGCCCCGGCAAACCCGAACAACCCCAGAATCGACGGCGCCGCCACCGGCGTGAGCACAATCCGGCTACGCGCCCGCCACGCCTCGGCACCCTCCCCGTCGCCCACCGGCACCGCTGTGTCGGCGCGCTGCGCCGGCACCCCCATCACCGGCTCCTGACCGCTCCTACCCTGCCCAGACCATGGTTGCGCCATTTCCGCTGCCTCCCTGATCACCCCGGCGCCCCTGGTCTCCCACCAGCAGGCCGCCCAAACCCCCGCCGAATCGCCACCCGACAAGAACCACAAACAAAGAAAACCGCGTGATCCGCATCACACCCGAACGCGGTACCACATTCGGCTTAGATATCTAGGCTGTTAGATTCGCGAAAGAGAATACTTCACGCTTAAACAAACTCGCCGGAATGCTCCAAGTGAGTGGGCTTGTTAATGGGCGGTGAAAGGACGCGCCGCTCGGTGCGCCGCGGCACACGCCCGATCCCGGAGCCCATTTGGGCCCGGATTGAGGTAATTGTCGGGTTGGCCCGCGTCGCTGCACCGAGGTATTCAGGGCGATAAACTACGTGGGCTGTGTTGGCCGACTTGAGGACTACCTGTTGACCAGTGATGGGGCTGGACTAATGGCCGTGGCTGCGGACGCGGTGAAACTCACCGCTGACGAACTGGTATCTGTTATAAAGCTGTTCGATCGGACGGCCAGTACCGAAAGCACGGTTTCCGAATTCACCACCTCACCACAGTTCACTTTG
>DASQVU010000307.1:0-2290 GCA_035640615.1 Pseudonocardiaceae bacterium | reverse complement strand
TGCCTTAACACAGTGTGGTCCTACCACCGGGGCGTCACACCCTGTACAGACATGTTACCCGGCCGCGCGTCAGGTATGCGCGTGACACCACGCTGACTTGTGATTCGGCACTACGCTCGCGGCCGTGGACGTGGCACGCGAGGGCATCATCGACTTGCTGGGGGTGCTCGCTTACGGCGAACTGTCGACCTTCGACCGGCTCGCCGAGGATGCTCGCAATGCCCCCACCCTGGCTGGCCGGGCAGCGATGGCCAGCATGGCGGCCGCGGAGATCGGGCACTTCCGGCTCATCGAGAGCCACCTTCGGGGCTTGGGCGTCTCGGTGGAGGACGCAATGCGCCCGTTCGTGGCGCGCTTCGATCAGTTTCATGCCTCCACGGCACCTCGGTCCTGGCTGGAGTCGCTGGTGAAGGCCTACGTCGGAGATGGGCTGGCGGCGGATTTCTACGGTGAGGTGGCCGGCTGGCTGGACGAAGCCACCGCTGCGCTGGTCAAGAAGGTGCTGGCGGACACCGGGCACTCGGCGTTCGCCGAGCGGGAAGTGCGCAGTGCCTGCGAGCAGGACCGCAGAACCCGCGATCGGCTGGCCCTGTGGGGGCGGCGGTTGCTGGGTGAGGCGGTCACGAATGCGCAGCAGGTGGTGTCCGAGCGGGATGCGCTGGCGGATCTGATCGTCCGCGGCTCCGGTAACTTCGGTGCCCTCGCGGCCTTGATCAGGCGGGTGGAAATCTTGCACGGCCGGCGCATGGCCGCTCTCGGGTTGGCGTGAATCCGCACTGACCACTCGACTAGCCTGGCGCCAAGGTCGATCACACCGTGGAGGTTGTGGCGTGGAGGTAAAGATTGGCGTCGCGGACAGTCCTCGCGAGCTGACGGTGTCCACTGCGGACTCGCCGGACCAGATTCAGGCGATGGTCACCGACGCGCTGCGGAGTAGCCACGGGCTGTTGACCCTGGTTGACGACAAGGGCCGCCGGTTCATGGTGCCCGCCTCGCGGGTCGCCTACATCGAAATAGGGCCCTCGGACAGCCGGCGCGTCGGCTTCTCCGTCGGAGGGTCGTGAGTGGCAAACGGTGTTATGGCACCGTGTTCCGCTCACCACGACCATGTCCAAACTGCTTGTAGTCGAGGACGACGAGACCATCGGTAGCGTGCTCGAGTCGAGCTTGCGCGCGCACGGGCACCAGGTCAGGTGGCAGCGCTCCGGTCGCGGCGCGCTGCAGGCAGCGGCCGAAACCGATTTCGATCTGGTGCTGCTGGACTTGGGCTTGCCTGACTTGGACGGGGTCGAAGTGTGCCGGCAGTTACGGGCGAGCAACCCGACGGCGGTGTTGGTCATCCTCACTGCGCGGACCGACGAGATGGACGTCGTGGTGGGTCTGGAAGCCGGCGCGGACGACTACCTGACCAAGCCGGTGCGGCTGGCCGAACTGCTGGCCCGGGTGCGGGCGCACCTGCGCCGGGTGGCGCCGGTGAGCCCGGGAGCCCACCCGACGCTGATGGTGGGTGATCTGGTGGTGGATACCAGCAGCCGGCGAGCGACCGTTGCGGGGCGGGAGATGCCGTTGCGGGCCAAAGAGTTCGACCTGCTCGCCCGCCTCGCGGCGGCACCGGAAGCTGCGGTCAGCCGGGAGACCCTGATGGCTCAAGTGTGGGACGAGAACTGGTTCGGTCCAACGAAGACCCTCGATGTGCATGTGGCCGCGCTGCGCCGCAAGCTGGCTGGCATGGCCGGGCTGGGTGCGGTGCCCCGGATCACTACCCTGCGCGGCCACGGTTACCGGCTTGAGGCTCCGCCGAGGTCGTGAGTGCGTAACGGTGTTCCGGCGCCGAATGCCACCCCCCAGCGTGGTATTAACGCATTGTGCGCACTCGCATCGTGGGTCTCGCGGTGCTCGCCGCGGTGCTCGCCATCGGCTTGTTCGGGGTGCCACTGGCTGCTGGAGTGCTTAAGTACGCGAAATCTGATGAGCGCACAAAGCTGCTGCGGGTAGCCGATGCCGCCGCAGCGGCCGTCACGGCAGATGTGCTTCGCGGCAATATGCCCACCGACCTTCGTGATCCGAAGGACGGAACGCAACTCGCGGTCTATGTCGATCGCGGATTGCTTATCTTGGGCGCGGGGCCGGAAGGCGGCGATCTCCCGGTTTACAAAGCGCTGCACGGTGAGATCAATAACGCCGACGTCAATGGTGATCTGGTCGTGGCAGTGCCGGTGACCCATGACAGCGATGTGATCGGCGCGGTGCGCGCCGCCAGCCCGCTGCGCACGGTCTATCGGATGGTGGG
>DASQVU010000306.1:0-3176 GCA_035640615.1 Pseudonocardiaceae bacterium | reverse complement strand
GGAATCCACACCTCGCCGGCTGGTGGACGGGCCTGATCATCGGGTTGGTGATCGTCGTGGTCGTAGTTGTGGTTGTCAGCGTGCTCCTGGTGCTCGCCTCCCGGATCAACGCGCAGGTCCGCGCAGCGATCCGGGAGCTCGAGGCGACACGGCCGAACACCCAGCCGCTCGCGGAACTGAGCCGCACGAACGACACGCTCCAGCGCATCCTCCGGGGCGCGCGGGCTGCTCGACAAGCATTAGGAGGATAACGATGGTCCTAGCTCTCGCCCCCCAGGAGATCACATTCTGGGAGATCATACTGGCTATCGGAGTAGTCGTGATCGTTGCGGTGATCGCGCTGCTTAGTCTGCTACTTGGCCTCGTCCGCTCGATCGAAACCAATGTGTACCGGCTGCGGGATGTGGCGCAGGATGTCCGTGGCGACACGGCCAACATCAAGGTTGCGCTCGCTGTCGTGGGTAGCCTGGACGAGATCACCGACGAAGCCCGCCGTCACGCTCAACTTCTGGGGGTGGGAGCGCAATGAGCACATGGCTGCTGGTGGTCCTCACCGTCATCGAAATCGTGGCTCTAGTGGCCGTGTTGGCGCTGTTCCTTATTGCGATCACGCGCCGGCTGCGCTCCATCGCCACCACCCTCGGACAGGTGAGCGGGGGTGTCCTCGGGGCGATCCAAGGAGACGTGTGTCTGGTTGGCGCCGGCGCCGCGATCTTGAACCGGCAACTGAACACGATCGCCCAAGCAGTGTCGGCCATCGCGGAGAAGGCTGAGTCGCTGCCGTCGCAACAGACGCAGGTCCATGTCCCGGCGCAGCGGCAAGCCCCGGCCGCGGCTAATGACTGGCCACCCGCAAGCGGTCAGGACCCCTTGATAAAGCGCGGGTAAGGCAAGGAGGCGAGATGATACTTTGGTGGATTGGCAACGCAATCTTCATTCTCATAGTCATACCTGTCGTGGTGGTGCTCCTGCAGCGCCTGTTGAGGGCCGTCATCGACATTGGGAAGCACGTCGACACCATTCACAACCAGGCCGCAGGCATCGTCGTCGCACTCGATGATGTGAAGCAGCTGGCACCTACCCGCGACGCAGTGAAGCAGGTGGCGGCCGGTCTCACCCGCTATGTGAATGCAGTTGCCCGCATCCTGTGAGGAGCGAAATCACCATGCCACTGGCCGCTATAATCACGATTCTCGGCGCAGCGCTGACCGTCCTGGCGCTCGCCGCCTACCTGATTAGTATCGCGCTTATTTTGCGGCGCGTCGACGCCAAGCTCCACGCAGTCACCGCCGGCTTGCACTCGGTTCCCGACAAGACCGCGCCCATCGGATCGATCGTGGGGCAAATCAACAAGGAACTTACCGGAGTAGACAACGCATTGCAGGCCGTTCTCGCCAAGTAGGGAGAGCTGTCGTTCGCTGCCCCCGCACGAGCGGGAATCAGAGTAGGCCCTCCGTACTAACGGGGGGCCTTGTAAGGCAACCTCTCCGTGCTACCGGAGGTCGGCTGGCCGTAAGGAATTTGACGTCAGCAGGGCCAGCGCGAGCGCTCCGAGGACGGTGAACAGCGCTCGCAGGATTCCCGCGCTTTGGGTCAGGAAGCCGATGAGCGGTGGGCCGGCTAGAAACGCCGTGTAGCCGATCGAGCTGACGACCGAAACCCGCGCCGCGGCCCATTGTGGGTCGTCAGCGGCGGCAGTCATACCAACCGGGAACCCCAGCGAGGTCCCCACTCCCCAGAGCAGGATTCCAGCAAGCGCCACCACGGTGCTGCCGCTCAGCAGCACCAGAAGCAGGCCTGCCAAACCGATCAGCGCGCTCACCCGGACGACGGTGACGCGGCCAAATCGGTCCAGCACCGCGCCCCCGAACAGCCGCCCGATCGTCATCGCCGCGACAAACAGGCATAAGCCGATCGCACCGAGGGTCTCACTGGTGCCGTAGCCATCGACCATGGCCACGGCGAGCCAGTCGCCCGCCGAGCCCTCCATGAGCGCGAACCCGAGCACCAGCAACCCGATGCGCAGCGTCCGCGGCTCGCGCCACGCTGCCAGCACGCGGTACCCGCCGGACGCCCGCTGCGGGGCGTTGTTGCACCGGGGGAGGAAAAAGTGGACCGCTATGCCTATCGAGATCGGCATCAGCGCCGCGACGAAGAGCACTTGCGCGGCCAGCGGCACCCGGGCAGCCGCAGATGCTGCCCCCAGACCGGCGCCTGCCACTGCGCCCAGGCTGAATGCGGCGTGCAGGCGCGGCATCAGAGATCGGCCAAGGCGCCGCTCCACCTCAGCGCCCTCCACGTTCATCGCCACGTCGCCGATTCCGACCCCCAACCCGGTCAGCACGAAACCGACCACCACCGGACGCACAGCCGCCAGCCACAGTCCAGTGGCCAGCATGGCCAGCCCCGTGGTGATCGTCAGGGTTGCGGCCAGCACGGTGCGGGCTGGACCGAATCGGTGCACGATCGGCCCAGAAAGCGGCAACCCCACAAACGAGCCGCCAGACAGGCATAGCAGCACCATCCCGAGCTGAGCCGAGGACAGCCCGAGTGCGTCGCGAATGCCGGGAACGCGGGACAGAAACGAGGTGAACCCCATCCCAGTGACCAAGAAAGTCGTGGCTACCGCCCTGCGAGCAGGCACAACGCCGCTGCCGGGCACCACCCTGGTAGCAGGACTCAACCCCTTACCCCCACCAAATCAGGGCAGCGGGCTGACCGTGACATCTCGGTCACCACGCGTGCTGTACCGCTTTTCCTAAACTTGAACTATGACCGAGACTGCGACGCCTTTCTGGCGGGGCATCAACCACCTCGCCCTCATCACCAACGACATGGACGCCACCACGCGGTTCTGGCACGGCGTCCTCGGGGCCCGGCTGGTCGCGCACCTGGGCAATGACTCCTTCCGCCACTACTTTTTCGAATTCGGCAACGAGCAGACCGTGGCCTTCTTCGAGTACCGCGGCGTCACCCTGGAACGTTTTCAGGTACCGGCTGGGGTGCCGGACCGGCGCAAGGCCCAGTTCGATCACTTGTCGTTCAACCTCCCCGACGAGCACGCTTTGGAGGAACTGCGCGGCCGGCTGAAGTCACATGGCTGCAAGGTCACCGACGTCATCGATCACGGCTTTGTGCGGTCCATTTACTTCAATGACCCCAATGGCATCGCGCTG
>DASQVU010000305.1:0-6272 GCA_035640615.1 Pseudonocardiaceae bacterium | reverse complement strand
TCGAACGCGACCGCCCTCGACCCAGGCAACGGCCGGGCCGTCGCTCGAGCCGCGGCAGGAAGGAGCGCACGGGTGTTCGGGCTCCGACGTCGTCCCAGCAGCGGTGACGGCGCTCAGCATGCACCACGGGCTCGGGACTGTGCGATGCCTCCCGCGTCCACTGTGCGCGGTGGCTCGAACCGGCGCGGGCACAAGCTTCCCGGAGAGACGGCTGTCCCCAGCTACGTACCGTCCATCGCAGTGCGTTCAATCGACGGCCATCTGGTGCGCAACGGCCAGGAGGTCTACGCCTGGTACCGGTTGGCGCCGCAGCGCTGGTCATTCCGGTCTGACGCGCAACGTCAGGATCTGATCCACGCCATCGCCGGCCAGTACGCGGAGCTGCAGGGTCGATGGCTGCATCTGCGGGTCACCGCCCGCCCGTACCCCATCCGGATGTGGGCTGAGGCACACGTGCGCAACGCGGTGGGGCGGCTGCCGGACACTCCCGGTGCACTTTCCTTCGACGATTACATGATCGGTGAGCAGCAGCAGCTGCTCGGTCACTCGATGGCCGAGAAAGAGGTCTATCTCGGCGTCCAGGTGCAAACCCGCTCCATGGTGGATCGGGCCGTGGAACGGGCCGCGCCGGTGTTGCGGCGGGTTTTCCCCACCGCCGTGGATGCCGAGCTGGTCGCCATTGACGCCGAGGTCGAGCATCTCGACGGGGTGATCAGCGTCGCCGGGCTGGAGGGCCGGCCGGTGACCGCAGGAGAGATGTCCTGGCTGATGCACCGGTCGTGCTCGCTGGGCTTGCCGGCTCCACGCAACCTCCCGGCAGTGCCCACCGGCAGCTGGGAACCCGAAGATCTGGCCAGCTTCACCGACGCCGCAGATTTCCACACCGAACCGTACGCGCCCACCGTCACGGTCCGCGGTCGGACCGGTTCCAATGCGGGGATTGTCCGGCACGTCGTGGTGCTGACGGTGGGCCAGATGCACGGCTTGCAGATCCCGGAGATCGACGACCCGTGGGTGCAGCGGTCGGACCGCCTGCCGGCCGGCGTGGAATGGTCAGCGCGGATCTACGTGCGCCGCCCGGAAGAAGTCGCGGGCGAGCTGCAGCGACAGATGAACAAGGTACGCTCGCAGGTCCGGCACTACACCGACGAGCACGATCTCGAGCCACCGCAGAGTTTGGTCCGGCAGGCGACCCGCGTGCTGGAGATCGACGACGAGATGACGTCCGGGTTCACCGCGCTGGGCACCCGGGTGCGGTCGTGGTGGCGGGTGGCGGTGTCCGGGCCCACCGAGCGCGATGCCCTGCGGCTGGCCCAGCAACTGCTGGACTTGTACAAACCCAAGATCGCTATCGAGCATCCGGAAGGCCAGTACGCGCTGGCCCGCGAATTCATCCCCGGCGAGCCGCTGTCCTCAGGTGCCTACCTCCGCCGCGGCTCGGTGATCTGGGCGGCATCCGCAGTGCCCACCGCCACCGCCGAGGTGGGGGACCGGCGCGGCATCCTGATCGGCGAGACGTGCACCGCTACCCGGCGCCCGGTCGCCTGGGATCCGTGGATGGCCCAGGAAATCCGGGACTCGTCGGGCCTGACCGCGCTGGTCGCCGGCCTCGGCGGCGGGAAGTCTTTTCTCGGTGGCGGCATCGTCTACAAGACGCTGCGCTCGGGGGCGTACTGGACGCTGCTGGACCCCTCCGGCCCGCTGGCCAAGCTGTGTGAGCTACCCGAGCTGCGGCCTTACGCCCGGCCGATCAACCTGCTCAATGCCCAGCCTGGCATCCTCAACCCCTACCGGGTGGTCGCCGAACCGGAGCTGGCGCATTTCCTCGACGAGGACGACCCGGACCGGGCCTGGCGGCGGGAGAAGGCGCTGACTGCCGCCACCCGGCGCCGGTTGGTGCTCGATGTGCTCACCGGGGTGCTTCCCTTTGAGGTCGCCCGGATGGCCAAGACCCGCATCGTGCTGCTGCGTGCAGTTCGCGCGGTTGGTGGGCGCCCGGACGCGCATCCGGGTGAGGTCTTCGACATGCTGCGCCGGGATCCCACCGAGCACCATGAGCACGCGATCGTGGTCGCGGATTTCCTGGATGAGATGCGCGAGCGCATGTCCTTGCTCATCCCGGACAAGGGCGCTGATCCATACACCGAGGTGCGCGACGACCGGCTCACCGTGCTGACGATGTCGGGTCTGACCCTGCCCAAAGACAACATCGGCCGGGAGCACTGGACCGACGCGGAATCGCTCGGTGTGGAGCTGCTCAATCTCGCCGCTTGGTTGACCCAGCGGTCGATTTACGAGCGTCCCCGCGATCAGCGCAAAGGGGTCTGGATCGACGAAGCGTTCTTCTTGTCCGAAGTGCCGACTGGGCGCGTGCTGATGAACCGTTTCGCCCGCGACTCTCGGAAGTGGAACGTACGCGTGCTGCTGTCCTCGCAGGTGCCCGCGGACTTCCTGAAGATCCAGGGCTTCGTGTCGCTGCTTGACTCGGTCTTCGTGGGCAGGCTGGACGACGCACCGGCGCAGGCCGATGCGCTGCGACTGCTCAAGGTGCCGGTCGGAGCGGGCTACGAGCAGGTGATCGCCTCACTGGGGCGCCGCCCGGCAACCGACCGGGCCGATACCGAACGGGACCGGGCACCGCGCCAGTTCATCTTCGGCGACGGTGCGGGCGGGGTAGAGCGGGTTCGCGTGGACTTTTCCGGCGCGCACTTACAACACCTGTGCACCGCGCTGGATACCACACCCGACGCCCTCCGCGGTGATCCACTGAGTCCAGAGTTACCTCGTGGCGCCGAACTCGTGCCCGAAGGGCGCGACGGCTCAGCGCGCGACGGGATCGGTCCGGCGACCGCCATCAGGGCTAGAGCATGACGACCCGGACGGTGCCGGGCAGGCGGATTGCGGCGCTGGTCACGCTGCTGGCGCTGATACTCGCCATGGCGCTGGCCAGCTCTTCGGCCGCGCTGGGTGCACCAGCGTTGGCGCAGGTCCCAGGGGTTGACGATTGCAAGCAGGCGCCCAACCCGGATCGGCCCGGATCCGGCATGGTCGGCACGATCGATCCGACGCCGCTGCAGGCGGGGGCGCCCAACAGCGTCTACGCGGAGGTCGGCTACGCCGGGCTGGTCTGGCACACCTACGACCTGGGATGCGGCCCCTCAGGGTTGCGCAACCCCAACGCGGTGATCGACACCTGGACCGGCAACCTGCTGTTTGACATCGGCAAAGTGATCGTCGGCGCCACCAACGGGCTGCACTACGCGCTCGGTGACGGGGGCCTGCTAGCTCCGCTGAACGACCTGATCGTCTCCGGCACGGTTGCGCTGTACGACAGCGTCTACGCGCCCTGGTTCGGGCTGATCGCGGTGCTGCTGGCAATCGTGCTGTTCCGCTCGATCTGGCGGGGTGACCTGGCCACGGTGAGCAAACGAGCTGCCTGGGCGCTGGCGGGTATCTGGCTAGCCGCCGCGACCTACCTCACGCCACTGCTCTACACCCAGGTGCTCGATGGCGTGCTGGTGGATGGCAGTAACCAGGTGCGCACCGGGTTCCTGCACGAGGTCGGTATCGCGCAGCGGGACGCCCTGCCGACCCTGCTGCACGAGCAGATCATCTACCGCAACTGGCTTCGCGGCGAGTTCGGCTCCCCGGACGGCCCGCAGGCCACCCAGCTCGGCCGCGACCTGGTCCGCGCGCAGGCGTTCACCAAGCAGGAGATCGCGGCCGGTGCCGACGATCCGAAATCCAGCGTCGCAGACCGCAAGAAGCAGGAGTACAAGGCCATCGCCGATCGCACGGGCAGCGCCTACGGCTACTTCCAGGGTATCGACGGCAACCGGATCGGCGTCGGGTTCCTCGCCGCCCTGCAAGCGGTCATGTTCGGGCTGTTCCAGCTACTCGCTCAGGCGGCGTTGCTGCTGGCTCAGGTGTTGTTGCGGGTGGTGATCCTGCTCGGGCCGATCATCGGACTGATCGCAATCCTGCACCACGAGCTGCTTCGCGGCGTCGGTCGCGCGGTCGGTGCCGCGGTGCTCAACATCGTCGTGCTTTCGGCGCTGGCCGCGCTGCACACCCTGGTGATGGTGTGGGTATTTGATCCAGCCCGCAACATCTCGGTGCTCGCCCAAATGCTGCTCGCCGGGATGATCACCTTGGTGATGTTGCTGGTTGCCCGCCCCGTCCGGCGCATGTGGCAGATGACTGAGCTCGCGGTCGGTGCGGTGGGTGGTGCGCTGCCGGCGGCACCACCCGGTGTGCTGACCCGGCTGCGGCGGCGCCGGCCAGGGGTCGAGGCCAGCGCATCGGAGCGATTCTGGGAGGAGGCCCGTGCGGCCGAGGAGGAGTCCGCAACAGCAACCACCGGATCCGTAGCTGGCAGTGCCATCCGTCCGGAGGCCGGCGCCCCGGTAATGCTAGCGGCGCAGCGGTGGGATCCCCGCGGGAGTGCCTCGGCGTCGACTCCGGTGTTCAGTCCTGGCGGCTCGCCCAACCCGGAACAGGGTGGTGCGGCGCTGGCCAAGCCAGATCGGCTGGCGGCGTTGCCGCCAGGGTTCAGCGTGAGTGGCCGATTGCGCACTGCCGAAGAGCCGGTTTACGTGCCGTCGGCGGTCAGTGATCCACGCGCAACACCTCGCCAAGCCGAGTTGGAAGAGGTTGCTGGGCGCCCGGTGTGGGTGGTGTACCGACCTTCGGCTGGGCTCGAAATGGGCGTGTCAGGCAGGTCAGACGCGGCTGGCGCGCCAGATCCGAAACGCTCCGATGACGCTGCGACAACCGACTGACCGGGAGCAGGGCAGTGCCGATCCGCACCCATCGCGGCCGAGCAGCCGTTTACCGCAAGTTCTGGGGCTGGCCAGTGCGTTCCCCTGCGCATCTTGCCGGCACCGTGCTCGTCGCGGCGATCGTCGCCGCCGGCATCGGTGCGGTACTGCCCGGCAAGCACCGGGATGGCACCGCTCGCGCAGTGCAGTCGAGCAGTTCTCGGGTCATCGCCTCCGCCCCTGCGCCAGCCTCGGCACTGGACGGGTCTGGTCTGCGGGCAACCCGGGTACCGGCTCGTCCGACGAGCCCAGCGCCGGCTGCCGCGCTGAGTGTCGCGCGCTCCTGGGTGCAAGCATTTCTCACCGTCGGTAAGGGCACCACCTCGGCGCAGTGGGTCGAGCAGTTACGGCCGTTCACCACCGACGACTTGTTTCCCGAACTTCGCTCGGTCGACCCAGCGAACGTGCCGGCGGCGCAGATCATCGATGCGCCCCAGACGGTCAGCGTGAGCGCTGGTTCGGCTGAAGTTGACGTGCCCACCACGGCGCTGGTCATGCGCCTACTGGTGGTTTCCACCCCGGCCGGCTGGCGGGTCGCCAGTTACGAACGGGCGAGTTAAGCGATGCGGCGCTGGCTGGTCGCCTTGCTGGTCGTCGGCTTGCTCGGCGGGCTCATTGCGGTAGCCGCAATTTCCTCCTTGCTCGGCATCGTCGGTTCCGGCGACTTCATGTTCGGTGCGCCCTGCGGGTCAGTACTGGCGTCTACCGATCCGCGGGAACTGCCTCGGGTGGCTGTCCAGGTCAGCGATCTTGATACCGAACAACGGGCCATCGTCGAGCTGATTATCGCAATCGGCAAGCAGCGCCGGCTTCCACCGCGGGCCTGGCAGATCGCCATCCAGGCCGGAATGACCGAGTCTCGGCTGCACAACCTGCACTATGGCGATCGCGATTCACTGGGCATCTTCCAGATGCGGCCCTCCCAGGGATGGGGGACCGTGGCGCAGGTCACCGATCCGGTATACGAGATCAACAAGTTCTACGACGTACTCGTCCGGGTGCCGGAATGGGAAACGCAGCGGCCGGGTGATTCCGCGCAAGATATCGAACGGTCGGCCTTCCCGGCGCGTTACCACCAGTGGGAACCGCTGGCCGTCAACGTGATCAGCGCGGTGGGCGGCGATGTCACCGAGTACGTCCGCGCCTCCTGCACGACACCGTTGCCGGCGCCCTCCGAAGTTGCCGGCCGGGCGATCCAGTACGCGCTCGGCCAGGTCGGTAAGCCCTACGTCTGGGGCGCTACCGGACCCGATGCCTACGACTGCTCAGGACTGATGTTGCGTGCCTACGAGTCAGCGGGGATCACCCTTCCCCGGGTGGCGCGGCAGCAGTACTGGGCCGGCACCCAGCTGCCGGTGCGCCTAGCGCAGCCCGGAGACTTGCTGTTCTGGGGCTATGACACCGCAAATCCGGACAGCATCCACCACGTCGCGATGTATCTGGGCAACGGTC
>DASQVU010000304.1:0-3088 GCA_035640615.1 Pseudonocardiaceae bacterium | reverse complement strand
TGGCGCGTAACCCGGCGGCCAGCAGCAGCGCACCGCCGATGATCACGGTACCTTCCCGCCAGTGGTACTGGGCGATACGCACCATACCCATCGCCACCACGGCCAGGATCAGACCGAAGATGAGCTGGGGCCGCAGGCTGGTGCGTTCTCGGGTCATTGGTTTGCCCGCCGTTCAGCGGCCTCAACGACGTTGGTCAGCAACATCGCCCTGGTCATCGGCCCGACACCACCGGGGACCGGCGCCAGGTACCCGGCGACCTTGGCCACCGGCGGGTCAACGTCTCCGGTCAGCCCGGCATCGGTCCGGGTGATCCCCACGTCGACGACCGCAGCGCCCGGTTTGACCATGTCAGCCGTGATCAACCCCGGTCGCCCGGCCGCGGCGACCACGATGTCGGCGCGGGACACCTCGGCGGCCAGATCGCGAGTGGCGGTATGGCACTGAGTGACCGTGGCGTTCTCGCTGCGCCGGGTGAGTAGCAGACCCAGCGCGCGCCCGACGGTGATGCCGCGGCCCACGATGGTCACGCCGGCACCGGCGATCGGCACGTCGAAGTGGCGCAGCAGCTCCACGATCTCGCGTGGGGTGCACGGCAGCGGCCCGGGCTCGCCGAGCACCAGCCGGCCAAGGTTCATCGGGTGCAGGCCGTCGGCGTCCTTGGCTGGATCCATCCGCTCCAGCGTCGCGCCGGTGTCGAGGCCCGGCGGCAGCGGGAGCTGCACGATGTAGCCAGTGCACGCGGGATCCGCGTTCAGCTCGTCGATCACCGCGAACAGCTCGTCCTGGCTGGTCGTCGCGGGCAGGTCACGGCGGATCGAGGCGATGCCGACGGCGGCGCAATCACGGTGCTTGCCCCGTACGTAGGCGTGTGAGCCGGGATCGTCGCCGACGATGACGGTGCCCAGCCCAGGCGTCACCCCGGCGCTGCGCAGCACCGCCACCCGGGCCTTGAGATCAGCGAAAAGCCGTTCCCGGGTCGCTTTGCCGTCGAGCACGATCGCGTTCACGACACGCATCTTTGCACCGGCTCACGACCGACGATCAGGCAGCGCGACCACCGTGACTGCCACCAGCGTAAGCGCGACGCCGAGCAGGGTGGTGATGGTGACCTGGCCGGATCCGGCCGGCAGCAGCAGATCAAGCAGCAACGCCCCGATGAGTTGCCCCGCCACCGTGCCAAGTCCCAGCAGGAGCACTCCGGTGATCGGGACGATCGCCGCCGCGACACCGACGGCCAGCACGCCCAGCGGGCCCCCGACGTAGAGCCACGGCGTGGCCGGCATCGGGCTGGGCGACCCGCCGCGCAGCCCGATCTCCACCACCGCGGCCGTGACCAGCGCGGTGGTTCCCACGCCGAAGTTGACCAGCGCGGCCGGCAGCATCCCAGCGCGTGGTGGACCACCGCGGCGCGCCACCGTGGCCACCAACCCGTTCACGGCCTGCTGCCAGGCGGTACCCGCCCCCGCCAGCACGGGCAGCAGGGCCAGCCAGACAGTCAGCGCAGCGTTGATCCGGTGTGCGACGGCCAGCACCACAGCCGTCAGCGCCAAGCCGGCGCCGACGACCCGGCGCATGGTGATCGGCTGCGGATCAGCAGGCCCGAGGCCCGCCCGATCCACCAGCAGTGAGCTGACCGTCTGCCCGGCCACCACCGCGACGGTGAACACCGCCACCCCTATCGGCGCCACGGTCAGCCCCTGGCAGACGACCAGGAACGCGCCACACAGCCCGCCGAGCAACTGGTGGTGGGGCAACGTACCGTCCCGGACGGCGATGCGCACCCGGCCCAGCCCACGGCGCACCTGGGGTCGCACCGCGGTCAGGACGGCCAGCAGCACCAGACCGCCCAGGTTGGACAGGCCTGCTGCCAGGACGGCGTCGTCGATCCGCTGACCGAGCTCGCCGTTGATGCGGGCCTGAACGGCCACCGCTAACCCGGTTCCCAGCGCCGCTGCGATGGCGGCCACCCGCGCGGTTTGAGTTGGTGCGGGGGCGGTCATCACCGCCCTAAGTCGACCCGCAAGCCGTGTGCCGCGGCGAAGCGGATCGCGGTGTCGACGTCGATCCGGGCCCCGGCCAACCGGGCCTGCGCCAGGGCGTCGGCGTCTAACCGCGCGCCGCGCAGGTCGGCGTTGTCCAGCCGGGCGTGGTGCATCCGGGCCCCGGTGAGGTCAGCTCCGGACAGGTCAGCGCCCCGCAAATCGGCTTGCACCAGGTTCGCCTCGGTCAGCTTCAGCCCGGCGAGCACGGTTTCTCGCAGGTCAGCATGGCCCAGTCCGGTGAGCCGAAGATCGACTTCGCGCAACGTCCACGGCCGCAGCCGGCACTCGCTGATCGTGCTGCCCAGCAGGGAGCAGTGATGCAGCTGCGAGCCGGCCAGCATGGCGCGCTGGAAGGTGCAGGAGTGGAAGGCGCTCGCGCGGTGCTGCGACTCGCCCAGGTCGGCGCGGGTGAAGTCGCAGTGGGTGAACCGGCAGTTGCGGGTACGCAGGCCGCGCAGGTCGGCGTCGACGAACCGGCAGCCGACGAAACAGCGCCCCTCCCACTCCTGGTCGGCGAACACCGCGTCGGTGAAATCCTCACCAGTGCAGGGCTCCTCGACGGTCACTGGCCTACCTTGTCAGGCCGTCCCGGCCAGTGCCTCCAGCCTCGCCGTGATGCGGGCGATGTCCGCAACGCTGGCGTCCCGGCGTGCCCGGGTGTTGGCCACCACGTCGGGAGGCGCCTTGTGCGCGAACGCCGGGTTGTTGAGCTTGGCGTCGCAGGCCGCGAGATCGTTTTCAGCAGTGGCAAGGTCCTTGGCCAGCCGCTTGCGCTCCGCGGTGACGTCGATCGCACCCAGCATGTCCAGTTCCACGGTGGCAGTCCCGCAGCCCAGACTGACCTCCAGCGAAGTGGATGTGGTGAACGACTCCGGCGGGGCGTCGAGCCGGGTCAGCATCCGCACCGCGGCTTCATGCTCCGCGAGGCCGGCCAGGTCCAAGCCGAGCAGGCGGGCGGCGACGCGCTGGGCGGGTTTGAGCCCCTGGTCGGCGCGAAACCGGCGGATCTCGGTGACGAGCTTGCGCACGTCGGTGATCCGTTGTG
>DASQVU010000303.1:0-2919 GCA_035640615.1 Pseudonocardiaceae bacterium | reverse complement strand
TTTCCTGGCAATCGTCGGATGGCGCGCTCATGGAAGCTAACCGGAGTAGCGACCTGCACTATCGTGCACACTGCAGCGCCGTGGTGCCCCGAACACACCTGCCGGATGGCGCTTTCTGCATCTAGGGACGACCCGCCGTGTGTATCGAGTCAACACCTACCGCCAGGAGGGCGCAGAACTCCTATGCTGGTCAGGTTAGGCATGGCCGGGCGCCGTGTACTTATACCTCAAAAGCGATCCAACAAGACTGTCGACAACTATGTTAATGGGGACATTCATCCAGCAATTCATCAAGCAGGCAGCGAACGCCAAACAACGAGCGCCTAGGGATCAATGACACGGTTCGTACTACCGATGGCCACCGCTTGCGGTGCGCAGCGGTCTTGACATCGACGCGCGACGTGGACGATCCCCTGGACGTTTGAGGAGCTGGCCTACACCGGACCGGAATCGCGGGTGCATCTCTAGATCCGCGTCGTCTGCGGCGGCCATGGTTTCCCTCGGCTAGGGCGCCCGCCGACCGACCCGCGCGAGCACGGCCGCCAGGCCGCGCGCAGCGAGCGGGATCGGCCGGCGGGCAGGCAAGTCGGACGACTGACTCAACCACGTCCGCGCCGCCGCAGGCGGCCTTGATCCCATAGAGGCGAATTCGGCAACGCAAAGGCGCCTCTCTGTGTGCGGTCCCGGTTGATTCTTGACACGCCGGTCCCAGCAGTTGCTTGACATAGGGGCCTGATCGACTTTCCTTTCGCCGTCCGATGGGGACGGTGAGGGGGGTCAGATTGGCTCTGGTCAACTTGTCTGTTGTCGAACAACGCCACCGTGCCGTGCTGGCCGTCGAGCGCGGCGAACCCAAAACCGTGGTGGCGGCCCAGTTCGGGGTGTCGCGCCAAACGCTGCATACCTGGTTGACCCGGTATCGGGCCTTGGGCCTGGCGGGGTTGGTGGATCGGTCGCACCGGCCGCCGTCGTGCCCGCATCAAGCGTCGGCGGAGGTGGAGACCCGGGTGTGTGAGCTGCGCCGCAAACACCCCCGGTGGGGACCACGGCGGATCGCCCACGAGCTGGCCGCAGGCATGCCAGACGGGACTACGCCGCCAGGGAAATCCACGGTGCATCGCATTTTGCGGCGCCATGGCCTCATCGAACCGAGCCGGCGGCGAGCTAAGCGGCGGGAGTATCAGCGCTGGGAACGCCAGACCCCAATGGCGCTGTGGCAAATCGACATTGTCGGCGGGCTGTTTTTGACCGATGGCACCGAATGCAAGGTGGTCACCGGGGTCGATGACCACTCACGATTCTGTGTGATGGCCACGGTCGTACGCCGGGCGACCGGGCGGGCAGTGTGCCTGGCCTTTGCCGAGGCACTGCGCCGCTACGGGATCCCCGAGGAAGTGCTCACGGACAACGGCAAACAATTCACCGATCGCTTTGGTAAAGGCGGAGAAGTACTCTTCGACCGGATCTGCCGGGACAACGGCATCACCCACCGACTCACCGAACCCGCTAGTCCCACCACCACCGGAAAAGTCGAGCGGTTTCACGGTACCTTGCGCCGCGAATTCCTCGACCACGCCGGACCCTACGAGTCGCTGCTGGCCGCCCAGGCCGCGGTGGATACCTGGGTAACCAGCTACAACTGCGACCGGCCCCACCAAGCCCTGGACATGGGCTATCCCGCCGACCGGTTTGCCCCCAGCCAGCACGCCCGCGCGGCAGCCGAGCACGTACTGCCCTTGCAGCTGCCGGCCAGCCTCCAGCCCACCGACGCACCGCACTCCTGCGCCATCACCAGCCCGGCCACACCCACCCCAGTCACCTCCACCGAGCCCGTCGCCACGGGGCAATCAGTCCGCGACAACGCCGAGGTCACCCCGGCCCCAGTGACCTACCACGGCGGGCCCCTCGAGTTCGACCGAGTCGTGCCGGCGTCAGGCAACCTGGCCGTACGCGGCAAACAATTCTGGCTCGGACCCGCCCGCGCCGGGGTCACCGTCACCTTCTGGGCCGATCACAACATCATCCACCTGACTATCGCCGGGACCCGGATCAAAACCGTCCGTTCCCACCTGTCCAGCACCGACCTGGCTGCCCTGGCCGCCACCGGCGGCCGACCGGCTGGCCCACCACCGCTACCTCCAGCCGAGTCCGGCACCGCGCTGGAAATCGACCGGATCGTCTGCCGCGGCGGCATCGTCTCTCTGGGCAACCGCTCACTACTCGCCGCGGAAATACTCGCTGGCCGCCGGGTGACCATCCGCATTGAGGAAGCCACGCTGATGTTCTTCGATCCTGACACCCGCGAACTGCTACGCACCCGCCCCAACCCGCTGAGCTGGGACCAAGCCCGCAAATTGCGCGGGGCGCGCCCGGCCGGACCCCCACCTCGTCCCTCGACCGAGCCAGTCACCGTGCACCGCCGCGCCTCCAACAGTGGCGTGATCATGGTCGTCGGACAGAAAATCGCTCTCGGACGTGCCCACGCCTACCGCGAAATCACCGTCCACGTCGCCGAGCACACGATCACCGTCGAACTCGACGACGGCGGACACCGGACCTTCCGCCGGACCACCACCGACTCGGTCCGCAACCACAAAGCCCAAAAACCACCCAACACCTCAGTTTCCTAGCCCCAACGTCAAGCAACACCCGGGACAAAAAAGTCCAGCGTCAGGTGGGACCACACAACGCAACGTAACGCAACGTAACGCTTCGTGATGTCACTGGTGAAAAACTGTTCGGCAACTGCGGACGCTTGGATCGATGCAGGTCATACTGCAGAGTCTCGCGCTTGTAAGTCCTGGGCGGACCGTGTGCCGCAGTGTGCATCTGGTGTCCCACCTCGAAAGATCTTCGGAGGTGATACCGGATCGTCTGCCGTCGTCTCGGGGTCGTTGCTACACGGCTGCTACATGACGG
>DASQVU010000302.1:0-2865 GCA_035640615.1 Pseudonocardiaceae bacterium | reverse complement strand
AGGCTGGTTTGGTGACCCTGACCGGCGTCGAGCGGGTGCTGCTGGAGACCAAGCTGCACCCGCCGGCGCCGCGCAGGCTGGTGCCGCGGCCTAGCCTGGTGGAGCGCCTGTCTCCGACCGATCGGCGGTTGACCGTGCTCGACGCCCCGGCCGGTTGGGGTAAGACATGCCTGGTGGGGCAGTGGGTGGCCGCCACGAACGCGCGGGTCGCGTGGCTGGGGTTGGACCGGGGTGACGACGACCCGGTGCTGTTTTGGACTTACGTGATCGCCGCGCTGCGCACCCAGCTGCCCGGGACCGGCGACGCGGCGCTGGCCGCAATGGGGGCGGGATGGCGGGCGCTACGGGAAGCGGCGATTCCGTTGCTGCTCAACGACCTGCTGGCGCAGCCGGACCCGATTGTGCTGATCCTGGACGACTACCACGTGATCAGTAACCCGCAGGTGCACGCGACATTGGCGCTGCTGCTGGAGCGGATGCCGCCGGCACTGCACCTCGTGGTCTGTTCGCGCGGCGAGACCCCGTTGCCCGTCGGCCGGCTGCGCGCCGAAGGGGAGCTGCTCGAGCTGCGCGCCGAGGAGCTGGCCTTGGACAACAGCGAGGTCGCGCGGGCACTTGACGGAATCCCCGGGGTGGCGCTGTCCGAGGCTGACGTCGACCGGTTGCGGCGCCGGACCGAGGGCTGGGCGGCTGGGGTCTCGCTGGCCCGCGCCTCGCTGGCCGCCCGTCCCGCCGCGGCGGCGTCATTCGTCGAGGCGTTCACCGGCACCGACCGGTACGTGCTGGAGTATCTCGGCAACGAGGTGCTCACCGGGTTGCCGGAAGACCAACGAACGTTTCTGCTGCACACCTCGATCCTGCGCAAGCTCTCCCCACCGTTGTGCGCTGTGGTGACCGGCCGCTCGGACGCAGCCGCCATGCTCGACCGCCTGGAACGCGCCGGGCTGTTCGTCACCGCCATCGACTCGGCCCGGCAGTGGTTTCACTACCACCGGTTGTTCGGTGAGCTGCTGCACCACGAGCTGACGCTCGCCGCACCCACGCTGGTGCCCGAGCTGCACCGCCGCGCCGCCGCGTGGTGGTTGGACTACGGCGACCTCGCCGAGGCCGTGGAGCACC
Source organism: Pseudonocardiaceae bacterium (assembly GCA_035640615.1). Taxonomy (GTDB): domain Bacteria; phylum Actinomycetota; class Actinomycetes; order Mycobacteriales; family Pseudonocardiaceae. Next base: position 1,746 of record DASQVU010000302.1, on the reverse strand, counting down.
AGATCGCCAGCGGCAACTCTGACCACGCTGCCGACACGGTTGCCGCGCACTGGAACGAGTGGTTCAACCGAGGGCTGTTAGGCACCGTCAGCGGCTGGCTTGATCGACTGCCCGCCGCCCGGATCCGGGCGGATCACCGGCTGTGCGCGGCGCGCGCCTGGCTCATGCTCGACCACGGTGACCTAGAGTCCGCCGGTCCCTGGATCGCCGCCGTCGAGACTGCTGTCGATCCGCACGACACCGCGGCCTTGCGTGATCTGGCGGTGCTGCGCAGCGTGCATCGCTTCAAAATCGGTGACCTGGGCGCGTCGCGGACCGCCGCACACCGGGTGCTCGAACTCGACGGCGATGAGGTCGGCTTCGCGGCCACCGTGGCGTATCTGATCAGCGGGATCACCGCGCACTGGAGCGGGCACCGCGAGGTGGCCCGCCGCCCGCTCGCCCAAGCCGTCCGGCTCGCTCGGCGCACCGCCAACGCCCTGGCCGAGACCTACGCCCTAGGTTATCTGGCCTTGAACACCATCGATGCTGGCGCGCTGGACGACGCAGCTCGCGCCGTGCCGGTCGCCCTGGAGGCGTCAGCGAATCCTGCGGTCGCCGAGCACTTCGTGGCCGCGCTGCCCCACCTGGCACGCGCCTACCTGATGGCGGCCTCCGGCCAACCGCATCCGGCTGCCGACGCGGCAGCCCGGGCGCTGGCATTGGCGCGGCGCGGAGCGGGCCGGCTGGAGGTCGCCATCACGTTAGGCATGCGCGCACAGACCGCGGCGACACTCGGCAGCGACGGGCAGCAGTGGCTCAACCAGGCCCGCTCCCTTGCCCGGTCCTGCCCCGACCCCGGTGTGGTGCCCACCCGGCTATCCCGGGTGCGGATCCCGGACCACTCACCGCACCCGCTCCCGACAGACACCCCCGCACCGCTCAGCGCCCGAGAACGCGAATTGCTGCCGCTGCTTGCCGGCTCGCTATCCCAGCGGGAGATCGGGGCGGCATTGCACCTATCGCTCAACACCGTCAAGTCCCACACCCGCGTCCTGTTTCGCAAGCTCGGCGTGTCTTCGCGAGCCGAAGCCATCGCCCGGGCCCGTGAACTCGGGCTGCTCTAGCCCGGGACCGTAGGGCCCCAGCAACTCCCGCAGCCTGCCGCGGGCCCGGTGCAGCAATACCCGCTGGTTACCGCTCGACAGCACCAGCAACTCACGGACCTCGTCAGACGTCCAACCCGCCACATCACGCAACACCACCACGGCGCGCTGCCGCTCGGGTAACTCGCCGAGAGCCGAGCTCAACGCCGACCACACCTCACCGGCCAAGGCATGCTGCTCGGGGCCCATCGGGTCGATGCGCCCCCGGGTGCCCGCCGCGGCGTCCCAAACCGGTGCCTCACCGGGCAACGAGGACCAGCACACCGTCCGCGCCTCACGAAGCCGACGGGTCCGAGCGACGTTCACCAGAATCCGCATCAGCCAGGTCTTGAACGACGAGCGACCCTCAAAACCGTCGACGTGTTGCAACACGGCAAGCCAGGTGTCGTGCACAACATCCTCGACGACATCGGATGGGAGATAGCCGCGGGCTACGCGCAGCATCAGCGGCGTGTAACGCCGCACCAGAGCCAGGTAAGCCGCCTCATCCCGGTCACGCAGCCCGGCGACGAGCTCGGCATCGGGGTCATCCCCCCCGACGGCGACCGGCGGGCAGTTAAGGGTAGGGGCCGACATGGGTTCCTCCTGGATCTCCGGATAT
>DASQVU010000301.1:0-4081 GCA_035640615.1 Pseudonocardiaceae bacterium | reverse complement strand
TCGACGACCAGCCCGTGTACCGGCAGGTTCAGCGCGGCGGCGCAGTGCACCGTGGCAGCAGCTAGGGCCAGCGAGTCGGGTCCACCGGAACAAGCCACCGCGACGGTGCCGGTCTCGTTGCGGGAAACGTTGTGGTTGACCAGAAACCGGCGCACGGCGGCGCGCACCTGACTGACCGCCGGGTGTGGGCGCGCGGTCAGGGAGCGATTCGATACAGCCAGGCCGCCGGATCGGCTATCTCCGGGCGGGTGGGCAACGTTTCCGGTGAGGTCCACACTGCATTGAACCTGGTCATGCCCACCGCATCCACCACGTACTGGGTGAACGCCGCGCCCTCGGCGTACTGGCGCAGCTTGGCATCGATGCCCAGCACCACTCGCAGCACCCGTTCGGCCAGCGTGCCGCCCTGGCGGCGGGCGGTGAACCGCTGCCGGATCAGCCGCACGGAGGGCACCACCGACGGTCCGACCGCATCCATCACATGGTCGGCGTGCCCCTCCAGCAGGGTGGCCAGCGCGATGAGCCGGTCCAGGGTGGCCCGCTGCTCGGGGTTCTGCAGCAACGTCAGCATGCCCAGCGCGTCGGACGCCTCCCCGCGGCGGGCACCTCGCAGCGCCGCAGGCAGCCGACCGACCATCTTCGCCACGGTGTCCGGATCCTGGGTAGCTGCCATGAACGACCGCACCTGAGTGGCGAAATGGTCGCGCAGCCACGGCACGGCGTTGAACTGCAGCCGGTGCGTGGCCTCGTGCAGGCAGACCCACATCTGGAACTCGTCGGCGGGGACGTCCAGGGTCTGGCCCACGGTGACGATGTTGGGCGCGACGAGCACCAACCGTCCCGGGTCCTCAGAAGGGCCGCCGAACGGGTCGTACTGCCCAAGCACGCGCGAGGCCAGGAACGCCAGCGCGACACCCACCTGCACGCCCGCAGTGGTGGCCAGCATGCGGCGGGCCCGACCATCCGGGATCCGGTAATCGGCGAGCAGCCGGCACAGCCCCTCGGTGGCCACCTCCACCCACCCGGGCCGGTCCACGACCTCCGCCGACGGCGGCGCCTTTCCGTCGTCCAGTCCGGTAACCTCCCGCACATACGTCTCGGCGGTGACCGAGAGCGCCCGTAGTTGGCGTACCGTCGCCGCGGCTCGCGCTGGGGGCACCGCAGGACCGGCCGGCAGGAGGCGTTGCGCGGTGACCGCCGCTACCGCCCAGTCGACGGGGGCACCGGGTGGGCCGGTCCTGGGTGCCTGAGGCGTGTCGAGCGCGGGATATCCCATACCTACGACGGTAACGCGCGTTAATGGCAGCCGCATGACCTCAATTCGGCAGCCAGCGCATCCAATCGTGGGCGAACCGACGCCGGATTGGGGCCATTGGACAGCAAGGCGAAAACCAGGATCCTGCCGTCGGTGTCCAGAACCGTGCCGGCGAGGCTGTTGACGCCCGTCAAAGTGCCGGTTTTGGCCCGTACCCAACCCCGGCCGGGCGCTGAGGTGCCCCGGTAGCGGTCGGCCAGTGTGCCGCTGCCACCGGCTACCGGCAGTCCGACCAGCAGCGGTCGCAGCGCGACGGTTCGCGGTTGATTCACCCCATCGGTGGCTTGATTGCCGGCTCGGCCGGCGGTGCCGGCCGGCTGGTCAGGGGCGGCAGCTGAGCTTAAGAGTGCGGCGAGCAGCGTCGCCGGCACCTCGTCGCTGGTGGACAGCCCACTGCCGTCCACCAGCGTAGCCCCGCTGACGTCGAAACCATGGCGGGCCAGCACGGTGAGCACCGCCTGCGACGCCCCGGCAAATGACGGCTGCCCGCCGGTCTTGACCGCCACCTCCCGGGCCAGCGTCTCGGCGAGCACGTTGTCCGATTCCCGCAAGGCGGTGGCGACCAGGTCCTGCACCGTGGGTGAGAAGACGTCGCCCAGCACCGCGGCACCGGGTGGTGCGCTGCCCAGCGCGACGGTGTCCGGATCGGCCCCGAGCCGGCGGGCCAACTCGGCCGCCGCGGCGGTCGCGGGTTTCGCGGCTCGCGGCGAGATGTCCTGGTGCGGATCCGCCCGGCCGCCGTCGAGCATCACCGGCTCGATCGGCGCGATGTAGCCGCCGGCCACGTCGGCCGGCAACCAGCCCGGAGCCAGCGCGTCCCCGGTGTAACGGCTGACGTCGACCAGCACGCGGCTGATCGGGCTGTGCACGGCCGCCCGAACTTGGCTGACCAGGTCATCCAACCGGGCTGCACCGGGGTAGCCGGTTTCCGCGCCCTCGGCGACCCCGGACAGCGTCGGGTCACCGCCGCCGCGCAACACGACGGTGCCGGGATCTGCCCCGGCCAGCACGGTGGTGTGAAACCGTTCCTGGTGGTCCAGCGTCAGCAGCGCGGCCGATGCGGTAAGCAGCTTGGCGGTCGATCCGGGCACCAGCGCCTCGGTCGGATGCCGCTGCCAGAGCACAACACCAGTTGCCGGATCGACGACTTCCCCGGAGAGCGTGCCAAGCCCACCAGGGGCGATCAGTGGATCGAGCACGGCGCCAACGCCTGCGGGGGTCGGTGCCGGACCGTCATCCGTGGCTGGGCGTAGCACCGGACGCGGCAGTACCGGAGCCGGTGGCGGCATGGTCGCTGGGGCGTACGCGGCGGCCAGCTGCTGGGTCAGCGTGGTGAACCCCAGCCCCACGCCGAGCCCGACAACCACCGCGACCAGCAGGACCGCCACGACAACGGCGACGCGCTTGCCGTACCGCCCGAGTCCCCACATCACCCGCCGTTCCTACACCTCCTCGTGTCAGCCACTGCAGTCTGGATGCAGACTGCTGTTATCGGGCCCGAAAACCAGCAGCCTGCTCCAGACTGCGGTACGGGGCGCGGGAGGGAAGGGGAGGGGACCAGTGGAGTTCGATGTGACGGTTGAAATCCCGCAGGGGCAGCGGAACAAATACGAGATGGATCATAAGACGGGGCGCATCCGGCTCGACCGCACGCTGTTCACGGCCACCCAGTACCCGGCTGACTACGGCTTCGTCGAGGACAGCCTCGCTGAGGACGGTGATCCGCTGGACGCGCTGGTTCTGGTGCAAGAGCCCACATTCCCGGGCTGCCTGATCTGCTGCCGGGCGATCGGCATGTTCTGCATGCGGGACGAGAAGGGCGGCGACGACAAGGTGCTCTGCGTGCCCAGTGGGGATCCCCGGATGGATCACCTGCAAGACATCGACGACGTCGATGAGTTCTACAAGCTGGCGATCCAGCACTTCTTCGAGGTGTACAAGGTGCTGGAACCCGGCAAGAGTGTGGAGGGGGCGCGCTGGGTTGGCCGCGCCGAGGCTGAGAAGGAGATTCGCGAGTCCCGGGAACGCGCTCGGGAGGCGGTCAGCGGTGAGCTGCGGCCTGATCCGGGACCCTGACTGGAGCCCTGACCGGCTCTGCCCGGCCCGCGCACCAATGCTCCTCGTAGCCGGCGGTGAACCGGTCGATCAGGTCGGCGAACTGGGCGCGTTCGGCGTGCTGCCAGGGTTCGATGATGGCCGCGATCCGGTCATCGCGGCGTTGCCGTGCCCGGTCTAGCAGGGCGGTGCCGGCCTCGGTGATAGCCAGTAACGAGGCGCGCCCGTCATCGGGATCAGCGCGCCGCTCTACCAGCCCCATTCCGACCAGCGCAGCAGCCTGCCTGCTGACCGTGGACGGGTCGGAGTGCACCGCGGCGGCGAGCCCGGTAACTCGAGACGGCCCCCCGCACGCCAGCGTGTGGAGCAACATGAACGACGGCCGATCGAGGTCATCGCCGCGCACTACGGCGGCGCGCTCGATGAGCCTGATCAGGCGGGCCAACCCGGTACCGATCCGGCTAGATACCGCAAGGTCGTCGGCCACCGACGGGAAACCAGGCATCAAATCACCTTCGCTGCGTGCGTCACGCAAATATCTGTCTGCAATCAATCCTTCACTGATTTAGGTGCAGCCGCAACAAGGTGCGAAGAGTTTCACTACTCTTGCTGACCCGCTGATGGGGGACGGCTACACAGGGCAGCAGCACGCAGGTAGCACGCACAGAAAGCCGGCCTGGTCGAGACCAGGCCGGCTTCCCTGTCGGCGTC
>DASQVU010000300.1:0-2538 GCA_035640615.1 Pseudonocardiaceae bacterium | reverse complement strand
GCCGCTGTCGGCTCGGCTTGGGGTGGGGAGGTGATGATTTGGTAGATCTCTCGGGCGAGGTAGCGTTTGAGTCCTCTGAGTCAAGTCAGGTGGCTGCGGCGCGTTGTTCGGCGGTGTGTTTGAGGGGGTTGTAGGGGGTGTTGGTGTGCCAGCAGGTCCAGATGACGCGGATCCAGGAGCGGGCCACGATGCGGGTCGCGTGGGGGTTGCGTTTGCCGCGGGCTCGGGCGTCGCGGTAGAGGCGTTGGGCCCATCGTGATCGTCTTCGGGAGTTGTGGGCAAAGGCGGTGATGGCCTTGCGGGCGCGGGTGTTGGCGGCCCAGCGGAAGTAGACGCCGCTGGTTTTGCCGGAGGCCTTGGTGACGGGGGTGGCGCCGCATTCCGCAGCGGCGTGTTCGGCGTTGTCGGCGCGGTCGAGGATGGGGCCGATCTCGGCGAGGATCTGGGCCAGGTTGATGTGGCCGATGCCGGGGAGCTGCTGGAGAAGGCGAGCTCGTGGGTGGGTGGTGATGATGCGTTTGATCTCTGCTTCGAGCTCGGCGATGGTGCTCAGCAGAGTGCGCAGCAGCTGAATTTGGGCGCCGATCAGGCGAGCCAGTACGTGGGGTGGCAGTCCGGTGGGCGGGGTGGGTGCTGCGCGGAGTCGGGTGAGCAATTCGGTGGGGGTCTTGCCGCCGCGGTAGGCGTGCCGGCGCAGGAAGCTGGCCATGCGAGCTTCGCCGAGTCGGGCAGCCGCTTCGGGTGTGGGGTAATCGGTGAGGAAGGCCAGCGCGATCTGTGAGCTCAGCCGATAGAACAGGGCTTTTGGTCCGGGCCAGTGCGCATCCAGCAGTGCGCCGAGTTGGTTGCTGGCTGCGGTTTTGGCGGCGACGTGGTCATCGCGCAGTCGGACCAGGCTTTGCAGCTGGCGTAATCCGGCCTCGATGGGTTCGAGGCGGCGCAGGCGGTGGCCGTCAGTCCGTAGGTAATCGGCAAGCTTGTAGCTGTCCCCCGGGTCGGATTTCGCGCCGGAGGCCCCCCAGCGAGGTCGGGCTGCGTGGAAGGCCGTGGGGTGCACCGGCACCACGGGATGGCCGGCTGCGAGCAGTCGGTCGATGACCAACCCGCTGGTTCGTTCAATGATCACCGGCAGCGTACTGGCATGACCGTGACGGCTGAGATGGCGTAGCGCCTGGACCAAGTCTGTTTCGGTGTGCGCACAGGCCCACCGCTCCAGGATCTGTCCGGTCTGGTCCAAAACAGTGATGTCGTGTGTCGCGCTGGCCCAGTCCCAACCGACAAACTTCACGATCTGGTCTCTCCTTGGAGTGGATGGTGGACTCCACGGTGTTGAGACCCTGCTGCCGGATCCTCATTGTTCGGCCCTCATCGGGGCATGTCCCTCATGCCGATCATCAGGGCCTCGGGATACCAGGGGTGGCCGTACTCAAACTGGCCATCGAGGTGGCGCGGCAACGGGGCCATCCCCTGGCACCACCGAGGGAGCCACGACTCGATCTTCGAGCCGCAGCCCCAGATAGTTCCCCAATGAGGCATCGTGTGGCTTCCCGGGCTGTCTTGCCTTCGGCGATCTTGGCGTTGTAGTAGGCGTTGCCGAGACTGTGGGGTACGCGGATCTGGGTGATGGCGATGGTGTGCAGCGCAGAGTTGAGCTGACGATCTCCAGCGCGGGACAGTCTGTGACGTGTCCGTTCGGCGCTGGCTACTTCCAGTGGTGCGGTGCCGGCGTAGTTTGCGTAGGCGGCAGGGCTGGGAAACCGACTGGGGCGCCCGGTGCGGCCGATGAGGCGCGCGGCGGTCACCGCGCCGATGCCGATGGTGTCGGTCAGCGTGCTGTTTGACTGTTTGACCAGTTGGGCCATGGCGTCGGCGTTGGCCTTCAGCTTGGTGTCCAGGGCCCGGATTTCGGTTACTAAGTCCCCGGCAAGCTGCTTGCGGATGCGCTCGACCTGACCGGCGGGTCGAATGGTGCGCAGCAGCGCGGCGGCCTTGGCCGCGGACAGCTCCCGGGGTGCACCGCCAGCCAAGAGGGCACGGAGCAGGGCATGGAGCTGGTTGACCGCGCGGACTCTGGCCTGAGCGAGGTTCGTCCGCCGCTCGTCGAGCAACGCCAATCCATCGGCGGAACTTTCGGCCTTCAATGGCCTTGCATCACCCTGCAGCGCGGCGACGCACGCCGCGGCGGCGGCATCGATGCGGTCATTTTTGCGGCCGCCACCGCGGGACAGTTGCCGGACCCGCGCCGTCGCGGTCGGGTTAGCTGCTCGTAGCGTGCCGTAGGACACCGGGCGGGGTGACTCGAGTACTTCCTGCCGCCTGTTGGCTGGCTCTCTTTGGGTGTGTCGACCTGCCCGGTGTCCGTTCGCGGCTTGACTCAACAGAGGCATGACCACGAGACCAGCCAAGGATTCTCGAAGTCGGGATGTCAGCCGCGGATCCCCAGCCAAGTCGCGAGAAGGGAACCGCGCTCGATGATGCTGATCGGTATCGATCCGCACAAGTCCACCCACACGGCCACGGCCGTGGAACCTGAGACGA
>DASQVU010000299.1:0-9041 GCA_035640615.1 Pseudonocardiaceae bacterium | reverse complement strand
GCTGATGCGGGGTGAGCAGCGCCCAGTATCGATGTCCGAGCAGGCGGCCAGGCTGCTCGACTACGGGTTCGCGCTACCCTCCGGCCATCCGGTAGGCAAGCTGGTGGACGGCGCTCCGCAGCAGCACACGGCGGCGGCGGGTACGGCCGCGCCGGCCGAGCCCGCACCCGCGCCGTCGGAGGGTGACGTGCATGCCGCGGCGCAGAACTGGCCTGGCGGGTCCGGCACGCTGCTGCCGGCACTGTTGTGGGTCGGCTTAGCGGTTACCGTGCTGGGCGTCCTGCTTGCTCTGATCGCCCGCCAGCGACCCCGCTGAGCGCGACGGTGATTGTTCAGCTGGCAGGGTTGCCCGGTAGTGGCAAGAGTTCGTTGGCCGCCGAGCTCGTCCGGCGGCTGGGTCAGCGTGCGCTGCTGCTGGACAAGGACCGGATCAGGCACGCGCTGTTTGGTGCCGAGCACACCGTCTACACCCGGACGCAGGATGACTTCTGCGTGGTCACGATGTTGCGGACCGCCGCATGGCAGCTTCGCCAGACGCCCGGCTGCATCGTCATCCTCGACGGTCGGACCTGCTCGCGCGCGTATCAGGTCGCTCAAGTGCGGCGGTTCGCAGCCCGCACCCGGCAACCGTTACGACTCATCGAGTGCGTGTGCGCGGAGGCCACCATCGAGCAGCGCCTGCGGGCGGACAGTGCCCGCAGCGCGCACCCAGCCGCCAACCGCGATATGCAGCTGTACCGGCAATTACAAGCCAACGCCGATCCGATCCCAGAACCAAAGCTGCGCCTGAATACCGACAAGCCGTTGCCCGAATGCGCTGACCGCGCGCTGCATTACGTCACCCATTCCCTGCCCAGCGACCCCGGCTGAGGCAAGCACACAGCGGTGAATTACCCAAATAAGGTGCTCGCACCGTTAGCCAGCGACGCGTAGTGCGCGTGCCCCGAGCCGTCGGGAACGTCGAGGTAGGCGCGGGCCTGCAAGGTGTACAGCTCGGCATAGCCGCCGCGGCGGGCCATCAGCTCCTCGTGGGTGCCTTGCTCGGTGATGCGGCCGTGATGCAGCACGATGATCTGGTCGGCGTGCCGGACGTTGGCCAGCCGGTGAGTGATCAGCACCGTCGTCCGGGTAGCTCCGGGGTCGCTGCCGTTGCCCGATACAGCACCGCGGTGCAGCGACTGCAGGGACTGGAACACCGCGTGCTCGGCGCGGGCGTCCATGGCCGCGGTGGGCTCGTCTGCGATGAGTAGCGGTGCATCGCGGTACAAGCCTCGGGCGACGCTGAATCGCTGCCACTGCCCGCCGGACAGGTCGCAGCCGTTCTGGAACTCCCGGGACAGCACGCTGTTCCAACCATCGGGAAGCTCAGCGATCACCGCGTCAGCGCCGGAGTCGGCGGCGGCGGCGGTCAGCACGGAGCGGTCCGGGTCGGGACGATCCAACCGGCCGATGCGGATGTTGTTTTCCGCGGTCATCGGCCACTCGATGGGACGCTGCAGCACGACCGCGACCTGCGAGTGCAACTCCCGCTGGTCAACGCGGGCGAGGTCGACTCCGTCCCAGGTCACCTTTCCCTGGTCGGGCAGGTACAACCCGGTGATCACTTTAGCGAGGGTGGTCTTGCCGGAGCCGTTCTCCCCGACCAGCGCGATGATCTGCCCGCGCCGGATCTTCAGACTTACCTGCTGCAAGGCAGGCTCGTCTTTCCCGGGATAGCTGAACGACACCTCGTGCAGTTCGATGAGCTTCGGATCAGTTGGCAACTGATGCACCGCAGCAGCCCGGTGATATCGGCGGGCCTGGGTCAGGCAGCTGGCCAGCATGTCGAGGTAAAAGCTGTGCTCGAACAACCGGTTGGCAGCAAACACCGTGGTGGACACGGCGGTCGAGGCGGTACGCATGGCTACTGCGGCCGCGCCGGCCAGCGCCAGCGGCATGATCCCGACGTAGAGCAGCATGCCGAGCACTGTGTAGGCCAGCGCGGTGGCGATCCCGGCCAGCGCGCGACCGACCAGTCGAACCACGGTCTTGCGATGCGCCACCGCGACGGCCTCTGCGGTGAGCTGGTCTCCGATGCGGCGGTGCTCGGCGAGCAGGGTGTCCTGGGTGGTGAAGGCGCGAACCTCAGCCGCCGTGCGCCGCTCGGTCATCAGGTCACCGACGATGCTCATCCGGCGACTGCGCGAGACCATCCGCACGAACGACTCGTACGACAGCATGGCCGCCCGCATGCTGGCCCACCCGTTGGGCGCCGCGGCCAGCAGCACCACCGGCGCCAGCACCGAATTGAGCAGCCCAGCCGTGATGATCGCAGCGCCGAGCGACACCGCCGAACTGAGCAGGTTGCCGGCGTCGGCGACGCCCTGAGTGACGCTGCTGAAGCCGCGCCCCGACGCCCGGCGGATCAGCTCGACGAAATCCGCGTCGTCGAAGGCGATCAGGTCGGCACCGACAACCGCGGTGTGCAGCTCATCCTTGGCGCGCAACTCCACCCGCGGGGCCAGCACCGCCTGCACGGCGCCGACCGCCGCGTCGAGCACTCCCCGGGCCGCGTACGAGGCCATCACCAGCAGCAGCGCCGGCACTGCCGCGAGCACCCGCTGCGGCGTTGGACCCTGCTCCAGTAGCCGGGTGAGCACGTTGGCCATGGCCAGCAGCCCGAATGCCGTCGTGCACCCGGAAGCCAGCTGGACAGCCGCGGCGAGCAAGGTCAACCGCGGCGAGGTCTGCCAGGCCAACCGCACGATCACGGCCAGCGCGGCCGGTGCCTTGCGCAGCATCCGGCCGGCACCCGAGCTGGCCACCGTCTCGGCGGTCTGTGCCCACCATGGGGTCTTGAGGTCGTCGACGCCGATCAACGCCAGCACCTCTGCGTCCGGTGAGCTGGCGGCGGTGCGCCGAAGTCGCATGATGGCCTCCCACCGGCAAGCATGCCTGCCGCGCTAGCGTGGCGTCTCGTGAGTAACGTGCGCGCGGGCCTGGTGATCACCGGCACGGAGCTGCTCAGCGGCCTGATCACCGACCGGAACGGGCCGTGGCTGGCGCAGCAGCTGGGTGAGCTGGGCGTCGAGGTGGCACATGTGATCTGTGTTGGGGACCGGCCGGCGGATCTGGCCGCGGCGTTGCGCTTCCTGGCTGATCAGGGTGTCGAGCTGATCGTCACCAGCGGGGGGTTGGGCCCGACCGCAGACGATCTGACCGCGGAGGTGGTCGCCGGCTTCGCCGGGGTGCCGCTGGAGCTTGACGAGGCGATGGAGCAGCAGATCGCCGCCATCCTGGCGCGGTTCGGGCACTTGTCGAGCTTCGATCCGGAGGGGCTGCGGGTGGCCAACCGCAAGCAGGCCATGGTGCCGAAGGGCGCCACGCCGCTAGACCCGGTGGGCACCGCACCCGGACTGGTGGTACCGGTTGAGGGTGGCCCGACGGTGATCGTGTTGCCGGGGCCGCCTCGCGAACTGCAGCAGATGTGGCCCGAGACCCTCGCCACCCCGCCCGTGCAAGAGGTGCTCTTGCGCACCGAGCCGTTCTCGTTCACCCAGCTGCGGCTGTTCGGGTTGCCCGAGTCTCAGATCGCGCTGACCCTACGGGACGTGGGCAAGGAGCTCGATCTGACGCCGCTGGAAATCACTACCTGCCTGCGGCGCGCCGAGCTGGTGATCGACATCCGGCACCGGCCTGGTGCCGAGGCGACCCGAGATGCGCTGGTCGAGGCGATCCGCGCGCGGCATGCCCGGTACCTGTTCTCTACCGACGGGACGTCGCTGGACGAGCAGGTCGCTGGCCTGCTGCGGGGCCGGCGGATCGGGCTGGCGGAGTCGTGCACCGCTGGGTTACTGGCGGCCCGGCTCACCGAGGTGCCAGGGTCGTCGGACTACGTCGCCGGTGGCGTAGTGGCCTACTCCAATGCCGCCAAAACGCAGCTGCTGGGGGTGCCGACTGGACTGATCGAGCAGCACGGAGCGGTGTCACCGGAGGTGGCGCGGGCCATGGCGGACGGGGCGCGGGAACGCTTTGATGCCGGGGTCGGCGTGGGGATCACCGGCGTGGCCGGCCCGGGTGGGGGTACTGACGCCAAGCCGGTCGGCTATGTGTGCCTATGCGTAACCACCAGCGACGGCGCGGTGCTGGCCGGCGATCCGGTATTGCCCGGTGATCGCGCCGAGATCCGCAACCGGGCGGTGACCGTCGCGATGCATTTGCTGCGGCGGTTACTGAGCTCCTAGCGCAGCGCCTTGCGATCCGGCTTGCCCTTGACGGCACCGTAGACGGCGGAGGCGACGAGAACCGCCGCACCGATCACCAGCGCCCAGAACAGCAGCTTGATCGCCAAGCCCAGCACCCAACCCAGCACCGTGAAGGCGATCCAGATCAACGCAGCGATGCCCAGCACCTTGATCACGGTCTGCATAACGGTCTCCTCTAGCGACGGGGAGCTCCAGTAGACACCCCTGCACCGCGTGGCCGTATCGGGGGAAACCCCGACACCCGACCCGACCAAGGGTGCTCAAGCATCCATGAGACCCCGATCGCCCTGGCGGGTGTGCGATGCGGTGGCGGGTGCGCGGCGCTGGACGGGGATGTCCGGCACCTGCCGAACGACTGCTGCCCAGGCGGTGAGGAACAGCAGGAACCGGGAAACGAAGTAGGCGAACACCATCAGGCCGATCACCGGGCCGAACAACTTGCCGGTGGGGCTGGCAGTGACGCTATCCAGGTAGATGGCGAAGGCCTGCTTGAGGACCTCGAAACCGATCGCCCCGAACCAGGCGACCCGTAGTGCCCTGCGCAGCGGGACAGGCTGGCGCGGCAGCCGAGCGATTACCCAGAGGAACACCAGCCACATACCGGTGATCGACGCCACGACGGCCAGCGCGGTCAACACCAGCCGGGCACCGGGAATCTGCCCGAGGCCGGTGGCATCGAGCACCGCATTGGTGAAAGCGGTGCCAACGCCGGTCACCGCGAAGGACAGCACCAGCGCCAGGCCCAGACCGAGCAGCGCCAGGAGATCGCCCACCTTGGTGCGCAGGAAGCTGCCTGATTGGGGTGGCTGATCGCCTGAGGTTGCCTGCCACTGCGCGGTGAGCGCCTCGCGGAGATTGCTTATCCAGCCCAGCCCGCTATACAACGCCCCCAGCAGACCGATGATCCCCACGCCCTGCCGGGACGCGATCGCCCCGTCGATGATCTGGTTGAGCGTCGCACCCAACCCGGCGGGCGCCGCGGCCTGCACTTGATCCTGCAGGTGGCGCAGCAGTTGCGGGTTGCTAGCAAGCACGAAACCGGCAGCCGCGAAGGCGATCATCAATATCGGCACCAGGGACAGCACGCTGAAGAAGGTGATCGCCGCGGCGTAGTGATCGCCGTGATGGTCTGAGTAGGATTGCCCGGCCCGGAGCAGGTGATCTAGCCAGGGGTGACGCTGCCGGTAGCGCTCCAGAGTCCCCCGCATGCCCTCCCACGCTAGTGGGCGATCGTCACTTCAGCCCGTCGGCGGCAGGAATCCCACCCGGTCGTATACCGTGCGTACCGTCTCGGCAGCAACCTCGCGGGCCCGCTCGGCACCCCTCGCGAGCAGCTTGTCCAGTTCGGCCGGGTCGTCGGTGTACGCGGCGACGGCCTGACGTAGCGGGGTGACGAACTCGGCGAGCACGTCGGCGACGTCGGATTTCAGCGCACCGTAGCCCTTGCCTTCATACGCCGCGACCAGGTCGTCGATGCTGCGCCCGGACAGCGCCGAGTAGATCACCAGCAGGTTCGACACGCCGGGCTTGGCAGCCGGGTCGTAGTAAATCTCCCGTCCGGTGTCCGTGACCGCCGAGCGGATCTTCTTGGCGGACACCTTCGGATCGTCCAGCAAGTCGATCACGCCTGCCGGCGAGGAAGCTGACTTGCTCATCTTCGCCGTCGGCTCCGCCAGGTCGTAGATCTTCTCGGCACCCTTGACGATGTGCGCCGCGGGCACGGTGAAGGTTGCGCCGTAACGGGTGTTGAACCGGATAGCGAGATCCCTGGTGAGCTCGATGTGCTGGCGTTGATCCTCGCCCACGGGCACCTGGTCGGCCTGGTACAGCAGGATGTCGGCGGCTTGCAGGATGGGGTAGGTGAACAAACCAACGCTCACCCGGTCACCGCCTTGCTTGGCGGACTTGTCCTTGAACTGCGTCATGCGCGACGCCTCGCCGAAACCGGTCATGCATTCCAGCACCCAGGACAGCTGGGTGTGCTCGGGCACGTGGCTCTGCACGAACACCGTGGACCGTTCCGGGTCGACGCCCAGGGCCAGCATCTGAGCCGCCGCCAGCCGGGTGCGCCGCCGCAGCGCTACCGGATCCTGCTCGATGGTGATCGCATGCAGGTCGACCACGCAGTAGAACGCCTCGTGATCGTCTTGTAGCGCCACCCACTGCCGGATTGCCCCCAAGTAGTTGCCGAGGTGGTAGGACTCGGCGGTGGGCTGGATACCGGAGAGCACCCGGGGGCGGTGTTGCTGTGGGCGGAGAGTGACATCAGACGACATAGCGCGATTGTTGCATCTCACGCGCGGCGCCCCAAATGTCATCCGCAGTCGCTACCCGGCGTGGGATCGAGGAACTCCGCCGCCGCCCACCGGTCCGGCGCAAGTTCCCGGAAACCGTTGCGGGTCGTCCGGTTGGCCGAGACCACCTCTCCCTTGCGGTAGGTGTCCACCACGGGGGCGTCACCGTCGGGGCTGGATCGTGCGTTGAGGACGTCCGCGGTGACCGTCACCGTGCAGGGTCCATTACCGGTGGTGGTGCTGCTCCCGCTGGTGCTCCGGCTCCCGTGTTCGGAGATCAGCAAGAGGATGCCTACCGCCACGGCTCCACCGATGACCCAATGCTTTGCCGAAGCCACGTGTCACTCTCCGCCACCTAGGCTGTGATCACCTCATTGTCACCGGCCGGTGGCTTGCCGCAAGCCCTCATCGAGCTCCTCCAGGAACTCCTCGGTAGTCAGGAACGGGGTATCCGGCCCGATCAGCAGCGCCAGGTCTTTCGTCACCTTGCCGCTTTCGACAGTGTCGATGCAGACCCGCTCCAGGGTGGTCGCGAACTCGGTGACCGCCGGAGTCGCATCGAGCATGCCGCGGTGGCGTAGGGCTTGGGTCCAGGCGAAGATCGACGCGATCGGGTTGGTCGAGGTGGCCTTGCCCTGCTGGTACTGCCGGTAATGCCGGGTGACGGTGCCGTGCGCGGCCTCTGCCTCCACGGTCCGGCCGTCCGGGGTCATGAGCACGCTGGTCATCAGACCCAGCGAGCCGAATCCCTGCGCGATGGTGTCGGATTGCACGTCGCCGTCGTAGTTCTTGCATGCCCACACATAGCCGCCCGACCACCTCAGCGCCGAAGCCACCATGTCATCAATCAACCGGTGCTCGTAGGACAGACCGTTAGCCTCGAAGTCGGCCTTGAATTCTGATTCGTAGATTTCGGCGAAGACGTCCTTGAACATCCCGTCATATGCTTTGAGGATGGTGTTCTTGGTCGACAGATAAACTGGGTATTTACGAGCCAAACCATAGCGCAGCGACGCCCGGGCGAAATCTTCTATGGATTGGCGATAGTTGTACATCCCAAGGGCCACACCACCGCCCTCCCCGAAGCGCGCCACCTCCATCTCGATCGGCTCGGCGCCGTCGTCAGGGAGGTATGTGATCGTCACGGTACCCGGTCCGGGCACGGTGAAGTCAGTGGCCTTGTAAATGTCGGCATAGGCGTGCCGACCGATGATGATCGGCTCAGTCCAGTGCGGCACGAGCCGGGGAACGTTGGAGCAGACGATCGGTTCGCGGAATATCACGCCACCGAGAATGTTGCGAATGGTGCCGTTGGGAGAGCGCCACATCTTTTTGAGACCGAACTCCTTGACCCGCGCCTCATCGGGCGTGATAGTGGCGCATTTGACGCCCACTCCATGCCTAGCGATCGCATGCGCGGCATCGATGGTGACCTGATCGTCCGTGGCGTCCCGGTGCTGAATAGAGAGATCGTAATAGTCCAGAGTGATATCGAGATAAGGCAGGATCAGCTTGTCCCGAATGAACTGCCACATGATTCGGGTCATCTCGTCGCCGTCGAGCTCGACGACCGTACCCACAACCTTGATCTTGCCCACCGACCGGGCGCTCCTCTCGCTGCTGCCGCGATAACGCCACCCTATGCTCCCCTACCCCGACAGGGAGACATATCGGGGTGTCAGCAGGTTCGCAGACCCCGATACGTCTCCATATCGGGGTGGGGTTGGGGGCGGGGCGCTCGGCTAGGGTGAGCGTCTGTGGTCGCCTGCTACCTGCGGCTGGTCCGCGCCGGTTTCCAGCGGTACGCGACCTACCGGCAGGCGATGATTGCCGGGTTGGCGACCAATGTGGTCTTCGGGTTCATCCGGTGCGCTGTACTGCTGACGGTATTCGCCGGCAGTGCCCAGGTGGCGGGTTACGACGCACCCCGCATGGTCACGTTCGTCTGGATCGGCCAGGGACTGCTCGCGGTGGTGTTGCTGTGGGGCGACACCGCCTTCGGGCAACGGGTGCGCAGCGGCGACGTAGCGGTCGACCTGCTGCGCCCGGTCGACCTGCAAGCCGCGTTGTTGGCCGAGGACCTCGGCCGGGCTGGTTTCGCGCTGCTCACCCGGTTCACCGGACCGTTGCTGATCGGCCTGGCTTTCTTCGATTTGACGCTGCCCGGCTCGGCGCCGCGCTGGGCAGCGTTCGGGGTCAGCGTGCTGCTGGCCGTGCTGGTCAGCTTCGCGATCCGGTTCCTGCTGAATCTGGTGGCGTTCTGGCTGCTGGACTGGCGTGGTGTCGTCACCATCTACGGCGCGATCAACGGCGTGCTGGCTGGGCTGGTGATCCCGATCGCGTTGCTGCCCGGATGGGCCAGGACGGCGGTCTGGGCGACGCCATTCCCGGCTATACTGCAGGCGCCGATCGACATCGCCATCGATCATGGTTCGGTGCTGCCGCTGCTGGCTCACCAGCTGGCGTGGGCGGTGGTGCTGCTGGCAACCGGCCGCCTGGTCCT